>JAOUMX010000082.1 GCA_029881275.1 Gammaproteobacteria bacterium
ATGGTTGCTTAATTAAATAAACGGGGTCGGAGTCAAATAAAATAAACGGGGTCGGAGTCAAATAAATTATAGTGCTAACGTTCAGTTGTCATGTGTGTTTTTTATTTGACTCCGATCCCTTTACTATTTATATGCGCAGCAAAATCGTATCCATATCAAGTCGTGACTTGGGCAGTTTTGCATTGCTATCATCCACATGATGATAACCAATCGCTAGCGCAACATCACAACGGTAGCCATCCAGTTCCTGTTTGAATTCTTCATTCACCAGCACCTGGTCAATGCCTTCCAGTGGCGTGGCATCGATTCTCATTCTGGCCAGGGTGTGTAATGCGTTGCCCAGCGCCAGGTAGGTCTGGGCTTTGGTCCAGCAGCCGTTGTAACCGGTGTCATCCGTGTTCATATCGCGAAAACGCAATGACGCAAACGCTTTATCGCGATTCTCGGCGGGTATACGGCTATCTGCAATATATTGATCAATCACCCGGGCGTAATCATCACGGGTGTAATACGGGTTGTAGGCAAACAGAATAATCTGTGAACTTTCAAATACATGGGGACGGTTGAACTGATGATCACGCTCGAAAGTCCGGTACATGCGTTCCCGTGCTGGCTGACTATCAATGACAACAAATTTCCACGGTTGTGAATTAATCGAGGAGGGTGACAGGCGTAAGGCTTCGAAAAAAACGGCAAGATCATCCTCGGAAACTTTTCTCTCCGGGTCATATTTTTTGCTGGTTTTGCGCCAGCGTAAATCATCAATCACGGGGTGGGTCATCATTGCCTCATGCTGTTAGAATGAATAAAACGGGTCGTAGTCAAATAAATTATACCAATAAGGTTCAAATGTCATTAGTCTCTTTTGTTTGATGTCGTCTCCATTTTGATTGGAAAAATTGTTATCTGAACTGGATAATTGTGTAGAATTCGACTCTAACTTGCAGTTGTGCGTGATACCAGCAGGGCTGCAGGCGGTAGAGCAATGTCGGAATCGATTGCCGAAAAGGCACGCAAATGAATTATCGCATGGCGATACACAACAGAATTTCAACCAGGTCTGACAGTATTGATTTATAACTTAACCAGGCAGGAGCAGAATGATGTCTATAAAAATAACAATTTGGCCCAGGATATTTTTTCTTATTTCGCTGTCATTTTTTTCATCTCAGGCATGGGCTAATTGCACAGATGTCTGTGAAAATGAACGCAACGACTGTTCAAAGACGGCGAGTCAGCAACACATTTCAGCGTGCGATGAACAATTTAATATTTGCAATTTGAGTTGCAAGCGTGAACAAACCAAATATTGTGTCTACCTTGGCTTTAAAAACTATGATGGAGTGGCTGATAAGGAAAACGAACTTAAAGAAATAGTCGGAGACTTTTCCCGGGTTACTGAAGAAAGACATCCGAACTTTGCCGGTTTGTGTAGAAGCAATGATATGAAATGTGAATATGTACTTGACTGGGACGGAACTATGTACAGCTGTGGTGGGGAGATACGGGAACCCAGACGTGTTGCCTGCTGTCGTTAAATCAAAGGGGTTGGAGTCAAATAAGTTTTACCAATAACATTCAATTGTCACGGGTTTCTTTTATTTAACTCCGCCCCCTTTAATCCTCGTTTAATTAAATACCAAAGCTAAGCGTAAATGCAGTTGCCGGTGCGCCATTCAGGATATAGTGAAATGTATCTCCCGCTAACAGGTCTAGTGTTACTGTAATGCCTCTTGTGGTATCAAATAAACAATCATCATCGGCAGTAAAGCATTTGTTGCCAAAGTAGTTACTGTAACCAATGATAGGTATGCCTTGCCCATCCACTGTTAGTGTATAAGTACCATCTGCAGGTACAGTATAGTGGTAATGATTGGTGCCATGTGGTGAAATTGTTTCATTGGTTATTGTGCCATCTGCTACGCGGGTAATAGAGTTATCGGTAATAAGCTGAATATTTGCTGTGCCATCTGCGCTGTTTGGATTAGTGATGTTGAATTGATAATCAGTGCTGGCAGTCGCATTTTCCAGTACACATACGGTGGTGTTATTGATGACATGATGGTGCGTGCAGCTTGCTGTTCCTGTGAGGCCCCAGAAGGTGATCAGTGTTCCATCAACATAGATATAGTAAAGTGAGTTTGTTGTGTTGGCGGTAAAAACATAATCGACAGAGGAATTGAGTGGAATCGACTCACCATTCAATTGTGTATCAAGTGCAATGGTTCTGGTAATAGATGTTGGTACTATCGGGTCAGGTGGAGGTGGTAGTACCGTGTCAGCGACAGGGCTGCTACTGGATGATCCGCATGCAGCCAGAAATGCCGATAATAAAACAGCACAATAGAGTTTAAAAAAGTTCATATGGTATTTCCTTGTTGGTGATGAAATTAAAATAACTGTATATATATTGAGGATTTAATAATATGATTTATAGCAACGGGTATGAGGTGCGTAAATGGGCCAAATGATGAGCGCCGATTGGCTTCATTCATAAGGGTTAGTTATAAAGGCTTAGTTATAAAGGCTTAGGTGCTCTTGTTGCGCGGTTTGTTAGATTCTCTGAATTATGATTTAATCATAAGAAAAAAAAGCAATTCCTATGAAGATATTGATTGTTGATGACCATGAAGTATTTAGGGAAGGATTAAAACTGGTTGTTAAAGATCTTGCAGATGAAATGGAGATTCTTGAGGCGAGTAATTATGATGAAGCCATCAGGTTTCTTGTTGACTGTATAGATATTGATCTTGTGTTACTGGATCTATGTTTGTCAGGCGTACAGGATGTCGATGCATTACAGTTGTTACGTAAACAATTTCCAGAAATACCCGTCGTCGTGATTTCAGCGAATGAAGATAGCAAAAAAGTCAGGCAGGTATTAGAAGCGGGCGCACAGGGTTATATTACAAAATCCTCTAATGCGACGACTATATTGAATGCTTTGCATTTTGTTTTCTCAGGTAATGTTTATGTGCCGGTCGAGATCCTCAACGAAAAAGTTTATACAAAAGAAGTGGTATCAAATTCAGAATCTTTTTCTCATAAGCTCACGCCACGTCAGCTCGATGTTCTTTATATACTGGCAGAAGGCAAGCAAAATAAGGAAATTGCAAATATATTAGATTTGAAGGTATCAACTGTACGTGCTCATGTCGCATCAATCCTGAGAGCATTTAGTGTTAGTAATAGAACGCAGGCAGTTCAATACGCAATGCAGAACAGCTTAATTAAGCTGCCAGATTCATTGAATTAGCTTATCAGTATTTTTTGTGTCTTTAGTCAGAATGTAACTCATGATGGCGCGTAGTTTTGAAGCAGATAATGGTTTGTGGAGCAACCTGTAACCACTGTCATTGGCTTCTTTTATGCGATCGGGTGCGGTATCACCGGTAATAATAATAATTGCAGGTGGTTTATTGTCCGGATACAAGTTGTTAATTTTTTGAAGAACGTCTTTACCGGTTTCTCCGTTTTGAAGTCGGTAATCAACCAGGGCAAGATCTACTTTAATAATACCGCTACCCAGTTTTGCAATAGCCTCATTCCCATCTGTTGCTGTAATAACGGTGCATTGCCAGTTTGATAGAAGCCTGTTCAGGCCATCTCTTATTTCTTTATCATCATCAACAATGAGTATGGTTTTGCCTGATAGTGTCGTGTGACCTTCCCAGGGTATGCTGATGTTGATGGATTCAGGATCAGGATTAGTGACAGGTAGTTCAATGGCAAACATTGACCCTTTATTTAGAGTTGAGTCGTAGTGCAGCGTTGTTTTTAACAGGTCAGTCATACGGCTAACAATCGCCAGACCAAGACCAAGTCCTTTGTCATGATCGCGTTCCGGGTTGTTGAGCTGATGGAACTCCTGAAAAATATCAGTGATTTTGTCTTCGGGTATCCCTATTCCTGTGTCATAGACAGATAGCAGGATATTGCCGTTACGTCGACGACAACCAACAATAATGCTTCCATTGTGGGTGTAACGGATAGCATTGGATATCAGGTTTCTAAGAATTCGCTCAACGATTCTTGGATCACTATTTACCCAAATTCGGGTAGGTACAAATTTTATATGTAAATTCTTTTCATCGGCATGAGATTTGAATTCATGCCAGAGAGAATCCAGTAATTCCTGGATCGGAAACGCTATATGATTAACTTCAATTACACCAGCATCGATCTTTGATATATCAAGCAGACTATCAAGAAGGACTTTTAAGGTATTATTAGATTTTTGTATTTTCTGCAGAATATTCTTGTGTTCAGTGTTGTCTATTTCGTTTTCCAGTACACCCAGAAATAAAAACATTGCATGCAATGGCTGACGTAAATCATGGTTTGCTGCTGCAAAAAACTTTGTTTTTGAAATATTGGCCATTTCCGCATTTAACTGGGCGGCCTCAGCTGTTTTGTTCTGTTTTCTTAATTTGTTAATCAGCAGTGTATTCTCAAAGCGCAATATAATAGACTTGATGAGCGTTTTATTATGTATGCTCGCATAAGCCAGTTGTATTAGTAGAAAAACAAAAATAAGCGTACCAAACAGTGCAAAGTCAAAAGTGCCGTAGGTTATATACTTGTATATTAGTGGTGTGGCAGTAGGTATGGCGTAGGCATAGTATGTGTGTATGATAGCCGATAGTGAGGGCAGTGATGCAACCAGTGTTCCTGTCAGTGTTAAGGTTAGAAAGAATAAGACGAGAAGACTCTCTGGTGTGAAAAACAATAATCCGGCGGAACCCCATAAGCACCCGGAGGCGATTGTGGTAAATGTAAAATAATTGCCATATTGTATGATTTTTTCTGATGTCTGTTTTGATTTATTAAATCTGTTAACTAATACATATCTCAGGATTGTTAATATATATATGGTTAGTAGCCAGTAAATTATTGCAAATGAAGGTATATAGAAAAATAATATCAACGCCAGTGCTGTTGAAGCGGCCAAGTTGCTAAGTATTATAATATGTGATTGTTGATAAAGGACTTTTATGCATTCGATAGTTGTTCTTTTGTGATCATGCTCATTGATGTCTGATTTCAATATCGTGTGTCCTTGTTTTGCGCATTGAGTAAGGCCGGGGATATCTGGTGTCGTGGTGTTTGAGTATAACTTTTATTTTGGTCACAGATGTATTAATTTTATCAGCATGTTTCGTTATTTGATCTATCTCACTTTTTTATAAAGAAGGGGGTAGTCCACATTTGAAAAAGGGTCGGAGTCATGACTCCGACCCCCTTTAGTTTAAAAGGGTCGGAGTCATGACTCCGACCCCCTTTAGTTTCAGTCACTGTTTACTATGGCGCCGTTACATTAACTGTCAAAACCGCACAGACAGCAGGATCAACTACAGTGCAGATGTCAACAGTAGTGCTGCCAACGCCCTGGGGTTGTAAATTACCCGTTTGAGGGTCAAGTACTGTTACTACCGCTGTATCATTGCTAATAAAAGTTACCAGAGGCTGATCATTAAAACCTCGTTTGTAAGCCCTGACGTTAGTGTTGCTGCCATCTGTTATATCAAATGAGATAGCTGAACTTAAAGCGAAGCCACTGCTCAATGAAATCTGGACATTGTTTGTTAGTAAAGTTATTCCAGTGATATGCCAGACAGCAAAATTACTAACGGCTGTATAGCCATTATAATCTGCATTCACTGTGACCAGGGTAGATGGCGCATTGAGTGTCACCGTGCTTCCATTGAGTATTGCAGCCATAGTCGGGTCAAGTGTAAAAACAGTATCTGCTGTGTAATTCATAATGCCCAATTCGTGAATACCTGTGGCTGAATAAGTAACGACATCAGTCACAAATAATTCACTTGCTGAGGTATTGGGCGTGAGTTCAATGCGGGACAGGAGTCCAAGATCAACAGGGGGTGTAACAGGGTTAACGGGTGTGCCGCTGCTTGAGGAGCCGCATGCATTAAGCATTATTGATAACGCCAAAATAATATAGAGGTTTAAATTCATACAGCCTTCCTTTTAGAATTATTGGATATAAATATTGGTGGGATTTCATTTGATAAGATTTAATTACTAAATAAATATATCCCGTTATTCAGGTAGGTGTATATTGACAATAAGGCCCGGGCCAAAAAAATGAATTGGCTAAAAGGCTTAAGCCGTTTAAAAGGGAGCAGACTAGGCTACTCCTATTTGTTCATTCAAGTTTTTTTGAAAAAAAAGAAGTTTAGATTATTGAGCACAATGATTGTTGTCAGTACCAGTAACAGAACTGTCTGAATGATCTTGCTATCCGGATGTGTGGCAAATATCTCGTTGAAAAATCCGGCGGTAATATGAAACACAATAACGATAATGATATTTCGATCGGTTTTGTAATACAGCCAGTTCATCAGCAGGACAAAGGGAATAATGCTGACCAGAAAATTGACACCGTATATCCAGCTTGTCTCAACGATATTGCTTTGATAATAGTCGCGGATGGTGGCGAGCGGCATATGCCAGATACCCCAGAACACACCAAACAGCAAAGAGGTTTTAAATAAATTCATGCGATTTCTCAGGCAATCAGTGCCATAGGAATGCCATCCCAGTTCTTCCAGAACAGGCGCAATAATCAGCATAAACCAGACCGGAAAGATGCCCGAGGTAAATGTGAAATGCCCGGTGATGACAAACTGTGATGAGCTGTAGCCAAACAGCAGTGAAATAGCCTGAGCCAGTAAAATGCTCACCGGCATTAAACAGCAGGCGACAATGATATAAACGGGTTTTACAGAGCTGAAATTAAAGAACCGGCTATAGACATCATGGCGTAATTGCGGATCTTTGCGAATAAGCCACCAGGCAACTGCAACCGGTCCCAGTAGTCCGATAAACGCAGTCACACTCGCTATTTCCAGGTTGTCATCAGAGTGGGGTGTCAGGTGGCTAATATAACCGGCAAGAAACCAGAATAACCATGGAATAAGGGTTGCCAGGAAATAAAATAAAAGTGGATGCTTATACTTGTTGATCATTTATTTACAGAGCTCAATTTATAAAAGGTAAAAGGTGCCGGAGGGATTAATTTTTCCTTTAATAATTTTTAACCAGTCACTGCTGTTGATCATTTTTAAATCCCTCCGGCACCTTTTTTCCCTTTTTTCCTTTTTTTGCGAAGGGGGTCGTGCGAAGGGGGTCGGAGTCGTGACTCCGACCCTTTATTAAGATTAAAAAACTTTCTATCGCCGGTAATATGTAGTTACTTCTTTATGGGTAAAATACATTGATTCTTTTTCAGATTATAGGGCTGATTACATTCCCATGCATGACCTGAATAACTAATATGTGCATTTTCTGGTACATTTAATGCGACACAAATATTTTTTTTCTGCTGATAACCTCGTTCGCACGCCCAGCCCGGGGCATAGGATGAATCCTTCAGAAATCCATTAGCGGGTACCTTGATAAAAACGCAGGTATTATCCACTTTCAAATATCCACGATTACATTGCCATCTATCACCGGAATAATCTAAATAAGCATTCTCGGGTATCTTGATCTGGTTACAACTCTTATCAGTTTTTTCAAACCCATGATGACATTCCCAGCCACGGCCATAAGATTTATTGGTTGCGTAGGCATTAGCCGGTATTATGATCGCTTCACAGGTATCGTTATTTTCCCGGTAACCCGAATTACAGTTCCAGCCATCACCGTAATTTTTCACTGTTGCGTTTTCGGGCATTATGCCTTGCTGGGCAAAAGCAGAGCCTGGAGATGATGCTACAAAGGCTAAAAAAATTAATGCACAAAGTGAACGGGTGCGTGTTTGTCGTAATTGACACATGTTTTATTCCTTTTAAATTAAATCGGGTAACCTTCTGTAGAGCAGCTATGTCTGGCAGATGTATCTGAATGTCTTCAAGCACGCCGGCGGTTGTCATGTAATTGACTAAAAGACAGCTCTGGCTATCAATTCGGATGCTTCCTGATGGGTCAGTTCAATTGTTATAAGGCAGCCATTACATAACAGGACTTCTGTGAAAGCCAGAAAAGGCAGGGTAGAAGCTCTATCTTACACCTGTAAGGTGTTTGCTCCTAATGCTTATACAGGATAAGCCTCAATAAATTCAATAAGATAAAAGACTCAGAAACGCGACTAAAAGGGGGTAAAAGGGGTCGGAGTCATGACTCCGACCCCTTTTAGTTTTTTCTGCCATAATCAAACGACTAAGGATTAATAACAACATGATTTAAGGAGTCTTATGAGGCTGCAACATAAATTCGCCTTATATATGTTTTTTGCGGTAATTCTGTTTTTAATGGTTTATTCCTTGCTGTTTTATACCTATAGCAGAGAGGAGGCTATTGAATCCAGTCTTAAAATGATGCAGGTGTCTGTTCGGGAAGAATCAGATCATCTGGGTGACCGTCTTATAGAAAAATCAAAAATAGCCATTATTATGACTTTGTCAGATACCCTGTTGCATGCGCTTGACAGGAGTAATGCTGAATTTGGCAAACTTGATGAAACTGAGCGTAATACACAGATTGCTGAACTAAATAACCGGTGGCTAAAAGCAAAAAGCGCTGATGACCCCTTTGTAAAAACATATCTGAATAACAAGCTTGCATTACTGTTGAAAAAGAAAAAGCAGGCACTGCCTGGTGAAATCGGGGAAATATTCTTAACGAATCGCTACGGTGCTCTTGTGGGTTCTACCAATAAACTTTCTACGCTGGCTCATGGTCACAAATACTGGTGGCGTGCAGCCCATAATCATAATCAGGGTAAAATATTCTTTGATGATCGTGGTTATGATGAAAGTGTTGGGGGGTATGTAATAGGCATAGTCATTCCTGTTATTGTTGATAATCAGGTTGCCGGGATTTTAAAGTGTAATTTTAATTTACTGCCTACTTTAAGTCATTACCTGGATAGCCTGGGTGGGCACAATGAGCATGAAGTACATGGCCGGCATAAGGCCTCACTGGTGAGATCAAGTGGCAAGGTGATTCTTGGCAATGAATCTATACCCTTGAGTACGCAATTACCTGATCACGTTCTGAGTAAACTGACGCCAGATTCTCCAATATCACTGTTAGATACGATTGATGGTTATGGTCATATCATTTCAGCGTCGCCTGTCGGTATAACATTTAGTTCTGATGAATATGGTTTCGGTGGTCGTTATGTTATGAATGGCAAACAGGTGGGTGATGATAATATCGGCTGGTATTTAATTATTACCAAAGATTTAGATGCCCTGTTATCACCAACCATTGTTCATTTCGACTGGGTTCTTAAGACTAGTCTTGTATGTGCGTTTTTAGTTGGAATTATTGCCCTGTTAATGGGGAAAAAAATAGCACAGCCTATCGAAAACCTGACTCAAAGAGCAAATCGTATCGGGCAAGGGTATATTGACGAACAAATCCCTGTTTCTTCTTCTGACGAACTGGGCGTGCTTGCTGAATCATTTAACAAAATGAGTAGCGATCTTCGATTCAGTCGTGAAGAACTGGTGCGTAAGGAACGCCTGGCTGCTCTGGGTCAGTTAACCGCCACTGTTTCCCATGAAATACGTAATCCTCTTGGGGCGATTCAGCCTGCGCTTTATGTTCTTAAAATTAAATGTGATAAAGATGATGAGCGGATACAGACAGCTATCGCTGTTGCTGAACGTAATGTGGAACGCTGTGACCGTATTATTGATGAATTACTGGATTTTACGCGTATATCTGAGTTGAACAGGGAGTTGGTTGATATTGATGACTGGTTACAGGGTGTGATTGATGAGCAGGTAATATTAGAAGGTGTTTGCCTTGAAAAAGAACTCATGCTCAATGATCTCAGTCTGGCGATAGATACTGGTCGTTTACGTCGTGCAATTATAAATGTTGTCGATAACGCCTGTCATTCCATGCAGGATGATAACCGTCAGTTAAAAGATCATGCTGTGTTAGGTATAAAAACTCGAATAAATGGGCAGAGAGTAGAAATTATTATTAGTGATACTGGTTCAGGTATGAAAGAAGACGTGCTTGAAAATATTTTTAAGCCATTATTTTCAACCAAGGGTTTTGGTATTGGACTGGGAATGTCGGCGGTTCGAAAAATTATGGAGCAACATAAAGGCGGCATTGAGGTTGAAAGTAAATATGGAGAAGGAACTACCGTCACTCTCTGGTTGCCTATGGCTAATGATATTGAGCCGGTTTCATGAAAGCCTTAAATATTCTCATTATCGATGATAACCATGATCTGCTGGAAATGCTGGATCTGATCTTGCAGAGCGAAGGCCATCAGGTAGTAACAGCGGGTAATGGTACAGACGGCATAGAGTTATTTAATCAGGCTAATTTTGATGTTGTGTTGCTTGATGTCAAATTGCCCGATATGACAGGCATGCAGATATTTAATAGATTTCGTAAACAGGTTCCTGATATTAATATTCTGATGATGACAGGTTATCGCATTGAGCAGTTTCTTGACTCAATTGTCGAAGATGGCGAGGTATTGGTATTTCCCCGGCCGCTGAATACAAATGCAGTCGTGGATGCTCTGGAAACCATAAATGATAACAGCCTTGTGCTTGTTGAAAATAATCAGGCTGATTTTTCCAGTCGATTATGTGACGATTTATCAGCTCATGGCCTGAGTGTCTGCCTTGCACAAACACAGCAACAGGCAATTGAAGGATTGTCATCAGCAAAAATGGATGTATTAATACTTGATCAGGGTCAGGCTCTGACTTATGCAATGGAAACCTGCTGTGAATTAAAACAACAGGGATACCATGTTAAAACTGTTATGTTAACCCGGTGTGAAGGTCATCTGCCAGATGATGCGGATGTATTCAAATCAGCAAAGGTTACTGGCTGCCTGTTCAAGCCTTTTAAACCAGATGAACTGCTTGAGATAATTGGGCAACTGGTTTAATAAAGGAATAAAACAAGTAAAAGGTGCCAGTGATTGATTTTTAACCAGGCATTATTGTTGATCATTTTTCAATCCCTCCGGTAGTGGTTTTTCGATAAATATGTACTATTTATATGGGATTAACAAAAACAAAACTAAAAGGAAGTTAATCATGCAGTTTAAATTTTTATCACTCATCTTAATTCTTCTTACAACATTAAACATCATCGGCTGCGCCCAGCCAAAGATCGTCATCAATGATGATATTTCCATGGGCAATGCAGGTAACAATGCCACGATAATAGTCGAAGACATTCGCCCGCAGGAGGACAAGGAATACACTATTGGATCAATGATGGTGTTTAGCGATGTTTATGGCATCTGGACACTGGGCGATGAAATGTTCACGCCTACGGCTGTGGAACTGCTAAAAAAACACATCAACTACACCACCTCTAAATGGAAAAACCAGCCCAGGGAAATTAATATAAAATTAAAACGATTGAAATTCGAGGCAAATCATCAGGCCAGCATGCTTGCAGAAGGCAGCGCACAACTGGGTCCATTAGGTGTCGCCATTGCCGAATCGATGCACGGCAAGAAATTTGAATTAGACTACGACAAAACAAAACCCTTTGTACTGGGTCATATTGATGCGGATGTGACAATGACCTTTGATAATGGCAAAACGCGAAAAAAAGCCATGTCCGCATATAAGGCCGAAAACTTCTCACACCATATGGATGTGCAGGGGAGAATGGATGCCGCTGCTAAAACCATCAAGGAACTC
>JAOUMX010000083.1 GCA_029881275.1 Gammaproteobacteria bacterium
GTAAGCACTAATCAATTTATGGAATGGGCTAAAGTCAATTACCGTTACTATTTTGTGAATGCCACCTGGGAGGCGGAGCAAACCGGTTTTTATGAAGACCGGTTGGTTGAATTGTCAGGCCGTTTTTCATTATTTGACAAACCGGCGGACAGTCAGGATTTTTTTGATACCATCAGTCTGCAGTTAACCCTGGCGCGTAAAATCGGCCGTGATTTTATTACTCCCGGTATAAAGGCAAACGATAGTGATAATCTGCAATACACCGGTGAGCTGATTATGAAACCTTCGGGGTGGAAAGATCTGTCTATGTATGCGCGATGGGATAAGGGTTATGATTATTACAATATCAATTATGCAACACAGATGAATCGAATTCATTTCGGTGTGGTGGCTGACTGGTAACCAGGCTGGTGGTGTTGATGTGTTTTCGGCGTGCATATTAGCGGCTGGCGAGGCTAAAAAAATTCAGGTTTAACAATGGATATCAAAGCGGAAATAGACAGTATTAAACATCATGTCGATAAAGGTAATTATCATGCGGCGATTAATCTGTCTATTTCTGCCATGAACGCCTGTCGCCGAATTCATCATCAGGACGGTGTTGATATTTTTCTGGATCTTATAAAAGACATAGTACAGACCATGACCGATGAATTCGGCAGTCAAGGCTGATGCTTATTCGTATAATGCCTGACCCAGTTCCAGCTGAATAAGATACAAACGCATATCCAGTTCCAGCTGATGATAATTGCTCAGCATGTTAAGGCACAACCGGTAAAACGCCTTGTTGTGTTCCTTTTCTTTCAGGTGCGCCAGTTCATGCACCACGATCATATTCAAAAATGCTTCCGGTGCTTTTTTAAACACGGCACTGACACGCAGTTCATTTTTGGTTTTTAGTTTGCCACCCTGTCTGCGGGTCGCGTAGCTATGCAGGCCGAGTGCATTATTAACGACGTGTATTGTCTGATCGTAAATAATTTTGCTTAAGGGTTGTGATTTTTTCATGTGCTGATTTTTGAGTGCCAGTGTATAGTCACGTAAATCGTTATCGTTGATGATGTTATGTGCAGTGGGATAACGTTGCAGCAGGTAGTCTGCCAGTTGATTGTTGTTGATCAGCGATTCTGCCCGGGAAATAATTTCGGGCGGGTAGTGTGACAGGTATTTATGTATGGACATAGGTTACGCAACAATCAGAATAAATGGCGTTGACACGCCAGAGGTGAGAATATTACGTGATGAATGATCAACCCACAATGAGCAAGCAGCAGGCTATCGATGAACTGCGCAAGGAAGCCCAGGCACTCGAAGATATGCCCTGTACAATAAAAAACTATGCCAGCATTGCGCATAAAATAAAAATACGACGTGATCTGGCGGATAAGCTGGAACGTGAACTGGCAACTGAGGCAAACAATCATAAATAACAGGCCGGGTGCAGCAATATGAATGACATTAATCTCTGGTTAGTTGGTGGTGGTCTTGCAGTGGGGGCGGTGTTTGCCATTCCGTTGCAGCGCTTTCGGTTTTGTCTGGTGGCCGGTATCGGTAATCTGTTACTGATTAAGGATACGCGCCTGATAGTGGCGTTTTCAGTTGCCCTGCTGGTGGCGATTGGCGGTACCCAGTATCTTGAAATGATGGACCTGGTGGCCATTGGCGATTCCTCATACCGTGACCCGACGCTCGACTGGCTGGGTGCCGGTCTGGGCGGGGTTTTGTTTGGTATCGGTTCAGCCCTGGCCGGTGGCTGTATTACGCGCACCCTGGTGAGAACCATGGAAGGCAGCCTGTATTCGCTGATAGTGTTTGTTTCTTTTGCCCTGGTGGCCGCCATAGTGCAGTTTGGTTTTCTCGAATCTGTTCGCCTCGGGCTGACACGCACCACGGCCATGGTGCTAAACACCGATGCGGGAATTGCCTCGATACTGTCGCTACCGCCCTGGCTGGTGCTGGCGGTGGTGATCGCCGTATTGTTGCTGGTACTTTTTAAAAGCTGGCAGCTAAGCCCGGATAAAAACATGCTGCTGGTGGGTGCCGTGGTCGGCAGTCTGGTGGTCGTTAGCTGGTATATCACCGGTGTGCTGGCGCAGGATGAATTTATGCCGGTTAAACCCTCGGCCATGACCATGTCCGGGCCGCTGGCACGGTTTGGTTATTTTCTGCTTTCCGGGCGACTGGCGGGTTTGTCGTTTGCCGTGTCTTTTGTCATCGGTACCGCCGTGGTGTCGTTTTTACTCGCCCTGGTCAGCCGGCAATTTAAAATCACTGCACCTGCCAGGGGCACGGTTAAAATGGCGCTGTTCGGTGGCTCATTGATGGGGCTGGGTGCCATTATGGCGTATGGCTGTAATGTCGGTCAGGGCCTGAGCGGTATTTCCACGCTGTCGCTGGAATCACTGATTGCGGTGACTGGCATGGTTGGCGGTATTGCGCTGGTAACTAAATGGATGGAAAAATTTGCCTGAGCAGTAAACGTTATTTTAATTAACCGCCCATGGTTCGCGTTCCCCGCAGGCTCAGGGTTTTTAATTGTTGAGGGTAGCGAATACTGTCGCCCCGGCTTTTTGCAAACAGGTATTGTTCGATTTGTTCAAATGCGCCCGGTGCCAGTTTGTTTTTCAGGGTAATAATTTTACGCCGGTTACCTTTGGGGGCATTAAAATGTTCCAGCTTTAATTCACCGGCTGCATTTTCAAACACAATACCGGTAAACGAATCGGGCACGTCGTGCAGGGTGTAGACCACTTTAAAAGTAAGCTTGTGTGTTGTATTGGCGGGCAGGTTCTGCAGGTCGTCGGGCAGGTTTTCAATGTTGAGTAAAACAAACATGGTGTTAACTTTCAATTAAAGGGCGATGGGCTAACCTATAAAAATAATTTAATCAGGTCAAGTTTCTAACGGGAACGGGTTGATGGCAGAATTATTCATGGAGACCTGTGGTTCAGTGTTTTATTATGGGTTTTTTATTTGTTTAGAGTTTTTATGAAAAAAATTATTTTTGTCTGCCTGCTGTCACTGTGCACTGCATTTAATGCACAGGCCATTGTGAGTATGGAAACTATTCATCTGGGCAAACCGCCTCAAGGTTTTGCCGGGGCATTTGATCTGGATCTGGCCTTTGAGGGTGGTAACACCGAGCGTTCAGGTGCTGCCAGCGGTGTCAAGCTGCAGTGGACGGACGATCAGATCACCGACTTTATTCTGGCCAGTTATGCCTATGCGGAAAGTGCCGGTGTGCGAGATAAAAACAGGGGCTTTACCCATTACCGGCATATTCATCGACTCGACGAGCAACTGGCATGGGAAGCTTTTGCCCAGTTATCGTTTAATGAATTTACCCATTTAACCATGCGTTCGCTGGCCGGCGGCGGTGTGCGTTTAACGCTGGGTGAACTGAATGACAAAACGGCTTTCTTTCTCGGCCTGGGTGGCTTTTATGAGCGTGAAAGACTGGATACTTTTTTACCGGGTGAAGACGATACAGAACAGGCGGTGCGGGCCAATACGTATCTGGTCATAAAATATCAGTTCAATTCGCATGTGTCGTTAGTGAGTACCACCTATTACCAGCCGAAACTGGGTGATGGTGGTGATTTTCGTGCTATCGAAGATCTTTCGCTGGTGAGCAGGTTAACCGAGTCTTCATCGTTAAAAGTGGAGATTGATATAGCCCATGACAGTGAGCCACCCTTGACTGTCAAGCAGACAGATTCTGTGCTGAAAGTGGGCATTGTGATTAATTTCTAGTCAGTGACTGAATCGCATCTGCATTAACAGATAAAGGTGAAGGTGGCAGATTCGATTTAACTACCTGAACTTTGAATTTATTCACGGCGATCATCATAGCGCTGTTTTATTATGCCTTTTTTTTATTTTCAGAGTGATTATGAAAACACTAACTTGTATCTCCTGTGCATTGCTGTTGACTGTCTCCACCCCGGTGTTAAGCAAGGGTTCGCCCTGGTATTTTGCCATTAAAGGCGGCTTTATGGATGCGGGCACCGGCATTGCGGATAATGCCATTAATGGTGGCTTTGATATTGGTTACCAGAACAACCGTTATCTGGCGACAGAAATCGAATACACCCGCAGCCTGATCGATGGTGAAACCAGCAGTGGTAATGACTGGGATGTGGATACCCTGTCTGCCTTCGCTTCATTTCGCAGTAATACCAAGGTGAAATTCAAAGGCAAGGTGGGCTTAACTCATATCGATACCGGTAATAATGATGATATCGAGTTTTCTATGGGTATAGGCATTGGTTTCTGGGCGCTGGGTGGTTTAACGGAAATCGAATACACCGAGCTTGGAAATGATAATGAACTGAATTTTTTCAGTGTCGGCGTTAATTATTATTTCTAACGCATCAGCAGTAATGCTTTGATTTACTCCGCCGTTGTTTGCAATAATCAGCAAAGACTTTTCTAAAAGCGGACTTTGCTGGATATGGATAATAAACTCATAGCACAACAACGAGCGGATCAGATTCGGGCTTTTAACAATGAAGTTAAAATGCTTGAAGATGAAAAGGTTCTAACACTGGAGCCACCGCAGCGTGAAGCGGTGGCACAGTATCATCAGTCTTTGCTTAAAACACTTTCTAATCAGTTTGATATTGATACCAGTGACAGGGAAAAACAGCTTTCCTCGGGAATGAAAATTGCGTCATTTCTGGGTGCTCTGGCAATGGCTGCCAGTGTGTTTTTTCTGTTTTATCAGTTCTGGGGATATTTAACGACCCCGGCCCAGGTGTCGGTGCTGGTACTGGCGCCGTTACTCACGCTCGGTTTAACGTATTTTATCGCCCAATATGAAACCACCGGTTACTTTGCAAAATTGCTGGCCATGGTGAGTTTTGTCTGTTTCATTCTTAACCTCAGTATGCTGGGACAGATTTTTAATATAACGCCCTCGGATAAAGCCCTGCTGGTGTGGGCAGCCTATGGATTCCTGCTGGCTTATGCGTTTGATGTGCGGCTGTTACTGGCGATGGGTATTATGTGTCTGGCGGCGTTTATTGCGGCCCGTGTCGGCAGCTGGTCAGGTATGTACTGGTTATATATGGGTGAGCGACCTGAAAACTTTCTGTTACCGGCGCTGGTGATATTCAGCCTGCCCACGTGGATTAATCAAAAACCTTACAGTGGTTTTGCACCTGTTTATCGGGTGGCGGGGTGTCTGTTGTTTTTAATTCCGGTGCTGGTGTTATCCAGCTGGGGTGGGGCGAGTTATCTGGATTTTCCTGATGCAGTGATTGAAGGTTTTTATCAGCTCACCGGTTTTGTGGTCAGTGGTGCACTGGTGGCCACAGGGATTAAAAAACACTGGTCCGATGTGGTGAATACCGGCAATGTATTTTTTGTGCTGTTTTTATACACCAAGTTATTCGACTGGTGGTGGGAGATTATGCCACGCTATTTGTTCTTCCTGGTGATTGCCCTGTGTTCCCTGTTGTTACTGTTTGTTTATAAGCGCATTCGTCATCATAGTCAGTTAACAGGAGAGCATCATGTCTAGGCTAACGATTATATCGGCTGTGCTTTTGTTACTGGTCAATGTCATGGTACTGGCGGGTGTTGCCTATAACCGGAGCGATGATAAAGTGACGCAGCTGTTACTGACCGAACGTGAGTTATCCGTTGTTAATGACTTTTCATCTGCTGATGAAAACAGTGGTATGTCTTTATCGATTAACTGGTCTTCATTGAGTCGTAACAAAGAGAATAAATTAATCACGCAACGATGGGGCGAGCCGGACTGGTTAAGTGAAGACAAACTAAAACAGCTGGGTGTGGATGTGGATAGTATTAAAGTCCCCGGTGATGATGATCGTTATCGTGATGTACAGTCGATTGAAGTGGTGTTTGTACTTGAGTTTGACGGCGATGCCTATAAAACAGCATTAACCATTGCTGAAAAGGAGCTTGCCGAGGCAACACAAAAACAGCAGGCTGATGCGGATAACAAAGGCCTGGTTAGAAGTCTTAAAAATCTTAAATCAAAATTAGAACGCCTGCAGTTGTCTGACACGCGTTTGTTTATTATTGATGCGGGTCTTGATAAACAGGCATTGATCGAAAAATATTCAGATAAAAAACAGTATCTGTTTATTAGCGGTGAGCTGAAACCTTACTGGGTTGACAGCAAACTCACCGCCAGTGTTAAAGATCTGTTTATTTCACGGGTTCATGTGCCTTTACCTTTTTCAGATATCATCACTCGTGCAACACAGGGCGAAGCATTCTCCAATTATGGTGATGAATTCATTGCGCCGCGTTATGCTGTTCTGCTAAATCTGGGTAAACGATTAGAGCCCTGGATTGAATCGGTTAGTGATTTATAAAATCGTATAGTCAGGGATTATGATGACTGAACCATTAATAAAAAAACGTCATGCGAGTCTTGCTGTTTTTTTTAGTCTGATTTCACCGGGGCTGGGTCATCTGTATGTGGGTAAATGGAAGCTGGCCATGGCTATTCCGTTTTTACTGTTTCTTATTCCGTTATTCATGGGCGGATCAGGGCTGATATTTTTATCTAACGGCATGTCTGTTGTGATATTGCTTTTTGCCGTTGTTTATCTGCTGGTAATGGCCTCATCATTTATACTGGCGCGTAATCCGGCATCCCATGTGCTGAATGTTAGTCAGAAATGGTATTTTTATATTCTGTTTCTGGTGGTGATGGCTGTATTGAATGCATCACTTGTGGATTATAGAGGCAGGTTGTTTGGTTTTGAGCCGTTTCGTATTCCTGCAGCATCGATGTTGCCAACCCTGCGGGTGAATGATTTTTTAATGGTTAATACGCGAGCGTATAAAACGAGTGAACCCCGTCGGGGTGATGTGGTGGTTTTTGATTACCCGCGAGATACCCGTATTAAATATGTAAAACGTATTATTGCTAAAGGCGGGGATCATCTGGCGTATTATGACAAGATTCTGTATATCAACAATCAGCCTGTGCCGCGTGAATCGGCTGGCACTTATCAGACAGATGATCCTGCTGAACAGATGATGTTGTATATGGAAACGCTGGATGATATCTCCTATGGCATTACGCTGAATTCATCTCGACCGGCTATGGATGCGGAATATATTATTCCTGAGGGTTATTATTTTGTCATGGGTGATAATCGTGACAACAGTAATGACAGCCGTTACTGGGGTGTGGTGCCGCGTGATTATCTGTATGGTAAAGCGGAATATATCTGGTTATCCCTGGATGCTGAAACCGGCCTACGCAGTGACCGTATCGGTGTTCGGCTTTAATTAACCTGACAGGTAATAACAATGCTATGAAAATGTTCTGGATACTGTTGATACTGGCGATTTTATTTGTGGTGGGCTCGGCCAGTATGATGCGTTATTTCGATGGCAAGGCGATGGCAAAGAAAGATGACAATAAAAAGGCGGATGATTAGATTTTTAATTTTATGTTTTCGCCTCGTGCCTGTACGCAATTATTATCTGTTTTAAATTATTAAAACAAAATTTCTGCTGAAAATAAATTCGCTTTTTACCGGGTAATCAGGTTGTCTTCTTAAAACAGTTTATTCTGTTTCTCATTTTCATCTGTTTGACCTGGTGCAATGAATTATATGATCCCCTCTGTGGTGTTGATGGTGTTACCTATGGCAATGCCTGTCTGGCATCCTGTGCTGACATTGTTGTCGATCATACTGGCGCATGTGCACCTTAATGTGTGCCGGCAGTACCGGGTTGTGCCGGGAATCAAAGGAATGGGAGATGTATAACGATGAGCGGTATTATCATCTCTAATATCAGAGCAGGGATGCTCGAACAAGCCGCAGGGCATTGTGTGCTGAATTAACGCCGTTATTCATTCTTTCTGGCCCTTTTTGATAGCGATATAACCTGTTTTGTCGGTATTAGCCACCCAGGTCATTTCATCCTGCGCTCAGGTAGGGTATAAAGCGCCATGAAAATTCCAAAACGACTTCAGCCCCTGGTCGATGATGGCCTCATTGATGAGGTTATCAGCCAGTTGATGAGCGGCAAAGAAGCCGCTGTCTATGTGGTGCGCTGTGGCGCAGAGATTCGTTGTGCCAAGGTGTATAAAGAGGCTAACCAGCGTAGTTTTAAAAAAGCGGTGCTTTATCAGGAAGGTCGCAAGGTGCGCAACAGTCGCCGTTCCCGTGCCATGGAAAAGGGCTCGAAGTTCGGCCGTCATGAACAGGAACAGGTCTGGCAAACGGCTGAAGTGGATGCACTGCATCGTCTTGCGGCGGCGGGTGTGCGTGTGCCGGTGCCCTATTGCTGTGTCGATGGTGTTTTGCTGATGGAACTGGTCACCGATGGTGAGGGCCTGGTGGCACCACGACTGGGTGATGTGGAAATGTCCGTGGAGCTGGCATTAGAAGATCATGCCGTGGTCATGCAATACATTACCCGCATGCTCTGTGCCGGTCTGGTGCACGGTGACCTGTCTGAATTTAATGTGCTGGTTGATGACACCGGCCCGGTAATCATCGATTTGCCCCAGGCGGTGGATGCTGCCGCCAATAATAATGCGCAAACCATGCTCGCCCGCGATGTGAATAAAATCACCGACTACTACGCACTGTTTGCACCGCAATTAAAAAATACCCAGTACGCTAAAGAAATCTGGGCGCTGTATGAAAACGGGGAACTGCATCCTGAGGTTGCGCTCACCGGTCACTTTAAAGACAGTGAACAGGCGGCTGATGTGGATTTGGTATTGCAGGAAATTCAGGCGGCATGGCAGGAAGAACAGGATCGTTTGTTGCGCATGAGCGATTATGAAGTGCCGGTTTAGTTTTAAATTACAAACGTGTTTTTTTAAAATCAGTCGGGTTGCAGGATAACTGTTACCGTAACAGTGAGACCACATGTTTAAACGCGAAAAACCCAGTCTGGCCAGTCAGGAGTTTCAGACCAGTTATACTGAGCTGATGTCGTTATCGCCCCATGAGGTGTTGCGTCATTTTCATCTTCGACATGATCAGTTGATTGAAAAGGTGAGTGCTGAATCTTCACAGTCGAAAGCTTGCGCCAAAGGCTGTGCCTATTGTTGTCATTTTAAAGTGGTGGCAGATGCGGTGGAAATTTTTTCCATGGTTGATTATGTCAAAACCACGCTGTCTGCAGAACAGATTGAACAGATTATGCAGTCTGCAAAACAGAATGTGCAGGAGGCGAAGCATCTTACTCATGAACAACATGCCACCATTAATCAGAAATGCCCCTTGCTGATGGACTCGGCCTGTGTTGTTTATCCGGTGCGTTCTATCAAGTGTCGAAATTTTCATGCCACGGATAACAGTGGTTGTCAGGCGTCTTACGAAAATCCGGACGATTTGAGTATTTTAAATGACAGTATTCCGCAACTGTATGTGGCAGCTACCGGTAGCGGTGACGGGTTCATGGCGGCGTTACACACGGCAGGTTATGATGATCGTCTGTATGATTTCAATGCAGCCTTTATTGAAGCCATGGAAGACCCGGCCTGTCAGCGTCGCTATGACGCAGGCAAGCGTGCGTTTGTGACAGCCAGGTACGATAACGATTAGCGGATGTATGTGTTCATATTCCGGTTGCAGTCATCTGGTTTTTTTTGTACAGCTTATCCTGTCAGGCAATGAGTTCAATCGCCCTGTGTTTTGTGGCGGGTGATACTCACTCCAATATGAAATATAATAAGCCCCTTTTGCGGATTAGCCCCGCTATTAACTGATTTAGAGATATTCACCATGCCAAGTTCCAGAATTATCTACACCCAAACCGATGAAGCACCGGCTTTAGCGACCTATTCATTTCTGCCTGTGGTACAGGCCTTTACCAAAGCAGCGGGTGTTGAGGTTGAAACACGGGATATTTCTCTGGCAGGCCGTATTCTGGCTAATTTCCCCGACCATTTAACTGCGGAGCAAAAAGTGGCTGATGCGCTGACCGAGCTGGGTGAGCTGGCCAAAACCCCGGAAGCGAATATTATCAAGCTGCCCAATATCAGTGCTTCGATTCCCCAGCTGAAGGCTGCGATTAGTGAATTACAGTCACAGGGTTATCAGATCCCTGATTATCCTGAATCAGCGGCCAATGAGGCGGAGCAGGATATTAAGGCACGTTATGCCAAAGTCCTCGGCAGTGCAGTTAACCCGGTGTTGCGTGAAGGTAATTCGGATCGTCGTGTGGCAGGCCCGGTAAAAGAGTATGCAAAACAGCATCCTCATTCCATGGGTGCCTGGACAGTGGATTCAAAAACCTGTGTGGCGTCTATGACCGAGGGTGATTTTTACGGTAGTGAGCGCTCAGTGGTGATTAACGCGGCAGGTAATCTTAAAATTGTGCTGAAAACGGCCGCGGGTGAAACCCGTGTCCTGAAAGAGAAAATAGCGGTGCTGGCCGATGAAGTGGTCGATGCTTCAGTGATGAGCGTCGACAAGCTGCGATCTTTTTTTGAACGCACGGCCAGTGATGCTAAAGCGCAGGATGTGCTGCTGTCGCTGCATATGAAAGCCACCATGATGAAAGTGTCTGATCCGATTATTTTCGGTCATGCGGTGAATATTTATTACCGTGATGTGTTTGCCAAACATGGGGCGACGTTTGAAAAACTGGGCGTGAATACCCGTAATGGTCTGGGTGATGTCTATGCCAAAATTGCGGCTCTGCCGGATGCAGAACGTGCCGCCATCGAAGCGGATATTCAGGCCGTTTATAAAACCCGCCCTGAGCTGGCCATGGTCAATTCAGACAAGGGCATCACTAATCTGCATGTGCCCAGTGACGTTATTGTTGATGCCTCGATGCCGGCGATGATTCGTTCCTCCGGTAAAATGTGGGGTTCTGATGGTCAGTTAAAAGAAACCTGCGCAATGATTCCCGATCGTAATTACGCCGGTATTTATCAGGCCACCATTGATTTCTGTAAACAGCACGGTGCCTTCGATGTCGCCACCATGGGTACGGTGAGTAACGTGGGCCTGATGGCGCAGAAAGCTGAAGAATATGGTTCTCACGACAAAACATTTGAGATTCCCTCTGACGGTTCAATGCGTGTTATCGATGAAGCCGATAATATTCTGCTCGATACCCCGGTTGAGAAGGGTGACATCTGGCGCATGTGTCAGACCAAGGACCTGCCGATTCGGGACTGGGTTAAACTGGCCGTGACCCGTGCGCGTTTAACGGGACAGCCTGCAATTTTCTGGCTGGATGATCATCGTGCTCATGATGCTAACCTGATTAAAAAAGTGAACGCGTATTTAAAAGATCACGATACCTCTGGCCTGGAAATTAAAATCATGTCGCCAATGGCCGCCATGCAATATACATTAGAGCGAGTTAAAGCGGGTAAGGACACCATTTCGGTCACCGGTAATGTATTGCGTGATTACCTTACCGATCTGTTCCCGATTTTAGAACTCGGTACCAGTGCCAAGATGTTATCGATTGTGCCGTTACTGGCCGGTGGTGGTCTGTTTGAAACCGGTGCTGGTGGTTCTGCACCGAAACTGGTAGAGCAACTGATTGAAGAAAATCATTTACGCTGGGATTCATTAGGTGAGTTTCTGGCACTGGCCGTGTCGATTGAAGAT
>JAOUMX010000084.1 GCA_029881275.1 Gammaproteobacteria bacterium
AATAACGCTACGCATAATATCAATTTTGGGTGTCGAGGTAACTGTCCCATTGGTTGCCATTATATAATTTAAATATTCACCTGAATAAAACGTCCAGGTACTGCTATTACTCCAGGTAAAGTTTACATCTTTATTAATATCACTGGTGGTATAAGGAGCATTGGTAGTCAAATCGATGTAGGTTTCCACACCGCCATTACCATGCTTGCCGCGGTCTGCCTTACATTCGATATAATTTTTACTGTTACTATAACTTGGATCTATTTTCCGCCACTTATAATCACTACTGGTACCACCGGGAGTGGTAAAACTCCACTGTGTAAACTCACCTGAATAAAGTCCTGCCTGTGCAAATGCCTGAGTCAGTGCATCACACTGATTCAGTGACATATCGATATAACTATTTGTATAGGTATTCGTGCAGGTAACCTCATCTACCGATTTAAACTTCGGCAAATAATACATACGAGTATTAACAAATCCTGCACAGGCAGTTGGAAGCGTACTGTACTTACCATCGACTGTACCGAGTGTAATAGGATCAGATGGTAATTCACGATTAGAAATGCTATCACCCATACTACCGGAAGTATCGAGAATGAATAAAATATTGGGTTTAACCAGTAAAGCACCCAGGTTTTCTTTCTTATAGATTTCTATATCTTCAGCCACTGCGGGTGCTGCACAATACAAAGTTAATGCAAATGCACTCATTGCGATTTTAATTTTTTGTGTAAAATAATTCATGGTCACACCCTCAATTTCAATATGATTTAATAATCCCTTATTAAATTTACTTTTTCGTATACCAGACAATTCTGCTTAATTTTTTAGTTCCCATGTCAAAATGCAGAACACTGGGCACATGCTTTGACATAACAAAACGACTCAGTGGCACCGGCTTACCATCAAGAGATGCCTTAACATCTGGCGTGATAATAAACATTTTTTCCTGACAGGTTTCACAGGCTTTTGTTTTTACATGACCGTTTAAATCCTTGCCCAGATAAAAGCCATAAAAGGGTCCTTCTTCTGCAAATTCCATTTGCTCAAAAAAAGCCTGAGCAGAACTTACACTTAGAAAGACAATCGCAAACAAAAATAATCTTGAAATTCTCATAACATTCTCCGTACAAATTTTTTATAGCGTTGGACAGCCGGGGCGAATGGTTTGCACACCTAATGTCTGCCTGCTTGTAGCAAGAAGGTCGCCACCACTATTTGTGGCATTACCTATTGCTCTAATCTCATGCACCAAACCTCTAAAGGCAGGGCCTCGTAAACTGGAACCGAGAACCACTTTTCTACAATCTGTATAAACGGCATCTGCTGATGCCGAAGCATTATTGAGTGCAGCATTATTAAAATTAATTACTGTCTGAGTAACAGGATTATTTGACGAATCAATCGCATTTGCCCAATCTATATTAGGTCCTGTAGCAGGGTCAGATGGACCATCTAATGCAAATTCAAAAATAGATGCTGCTGCCTGAAAACTTGTATTATACGCCTGATCGTTACTGGCAATTTTCAGTTCTGTTGTCGTTGTTCTCATGCTACTTATACCCAGCAAGGTCATAATCAGCAGCACTACCATGCCAACGACTAATGCTGCACCCTTTTGTTTATTTATATGATTCATAATTAAATAACTCTCTGACATTAATAAACGCTGGCAGAATCTCTTAATTGCACTACAGTGCTTAACATCTGTCGTTTATAACCATCACTGGCATAACTTATTTGACCACCTGTAAATGGTGGTGCCACAAATACTTTACTGGTATCCATACCCATGTTGTAATTTAATGACCTGACAATTAACCATACCTGTGCAGTCACCACTTTTGACCAATCCATTGCAGCATCACCAGGACTAACATACTGATTAACACTGCCATCACCATTCATGTCCATACCATATTGAATTTGTAAATTTTCAACGCCGGACAAAATCAAATTATCAACTACGACTGGTGCGCCGGTACCAGGCTGTAATGACAATTGATGCAAAGAAGGAATACCATCACCTGCCACATCAGACCAGCTTCTAACGTAATAGGCATTAGCAACAAAACGATAATTTTTAGCCACACTACTCAATGAAATTGTGTTATCCGAGATATGGAATTTCGCCTGGTTTGCATCACCATTAAGATAAACCGTGCCTGCCGAAAGAGCCGCAATTGGCTGCCACATGGTATATCTCATTTCTACCACATCACCACCATTGGCATAAAAACTTCCTCCACAGGAAGCATAAGGCGCAACACCTGCCGGGTCATCATAAGCAAAAACAGGCTTACTGACATCTATCGTCCAGCCTGCCGCACATTCACCCGCTATTGCGCCCACTGCAGATATATCCACAAAGTCCGGTTCTTTTAATCGGCCCCATAATCCAGCATGTCTTAAATCATAAGCGATTACATCCAGTGCAAATCTTGCGTCATCCAGCATTTTCACTTCAGCCTCAACAGCCTGACGACTATCATTGCTATTAACAAAAACACTAAACACACCGGCTATCAAAAACATACCAATGGCCATACTGACCATTAACTCAATCAATGAGAAACCAGATACTGAATTTTTTAAGCTGACTATTTTCTGTTTCATATTTTTCTGCATCATATTTGTGTCGTTACAGTGTATGTATAATCATCACCACGATCAGTCCATGTGACAGTTATGGTTACAACTGGGTCCACTACATTAACGGTTAAGATGGGAGCACCTGGCAATGAGTTAGTCAAATCAGTTCGCCACATCAGCAGATCATGGGCCGCCATCTCAGCCGCTGTACAATTCGTACCTGAATTACATCCGTTATTTGCACCGGCAGCAGCAGCATAATCAACAATGTTAGCTGCATTGGCCCGCATACGATCAAGCAGGTCTCCAGTTTTAACGGTTACTGCCATTCTTTGCATGGCAAGATTTGCGGAGCGCATGCCCTGCATTTGTAATCCGGCCACACCTAAAATACCGATAGTGAGAATAAACAAAGTTAATATCGATTCAAGCAGTGTAAAGCCTGATTGATTCTTATAACTTTTCATTATCTGTTTCATTAAAGCTCTCTCTAACTCTATTTATGGGCAGGTAATTAAAGAAGATCGATTGGTGGATTTAACACTACCGGCAATGGTCATCTGTACACCTCTGGCAACAGACTTGCCATTCACATCAGCAACACCGCGACTATCACATATATTGAATACACCCTGCTGCATGACACCACCGCTAGTTAAGGTTGCACCACGAGAATTAAACCGGACATAATCAACTGCATTAATTGAATTATTATCATTGGTTGCTCTAACAGTCATCTTGTCGCTATATGAACTACCATCCCAGACTTTTAGTAAGACATCGGTGCCGCCGCCATCAATGCCACCATCAAACGTACAATTGCCTGTTGAATTATCTAAAAACGATATCCAGCCCATTTCCCAGTTATCAGTGGCATTACAGGTTGCATCCGCTCCAGCAGTGGGGTTGTTACTCGGACAAACACAACCTGTTGATCCCATTCGAATCGCTTCACTTCTGGCCACGTATAGAGCCGAAATCAAATCATTGGTTACTGTTGTTATCCTGCCATTCTGAATGAATGGAGACAGCGCTGGCATACCGAATGCCAAAACCAATCCTGCAATGGCTATCACCACCATTAACTCAACTAAGGTAAATCCGCGTAATTTCTTCATAATCACAATTAAAGCTCTCAATTCTCTGAATGTCATCTGCTGTTAGACAGAACGATTATTCGCTCAGATAAACGGCAATAATGTTGTAGCTAAAGATATTTAACTCAAATGGAATAAATTACTATCGGTAGTAAACTAACGATGAAAGGTTGCTGCCAACGGTTTATTAATGCTGCTGCTCGAACTGATAAGGCGTCAAATCCAGCTCTGGTTGTTTTCCTGTCAGCAGATCACTCATTAATTTTGCACTGGCCGCCCCTAAAATTACTCCGTTCCTGTAATGTCCACTGTTTATATATAGACCTTTTATTTCAGGATGCTGGCATATATAAGGGATACCCTGCTGCGTACCAGGCCTCAATCCAGCCCAGTGATGTTCGATTGGAAATTCGGCCAGCGCTGGCACTAATTCGATGGCAGATTGTTTTAGACTATGTAAAGCATCGTCCGTTGTCTGTTTTTCAAAACCCGTATGTTCCAGGGTACTGCCTGCCAGAATGCGTCCATCCCGTCTGGGTATTAGATAACGCCCCCCCGATAAAACCATTGTTCTTAACAGGCCCTGTCTGGCCTTAAACAAAATCATTTGTCCTTTTACCGGTGCTATTTCAGGTTGCCTGGTATGTGAACCAATAATATTTGCCGACCAGGCACCACCGGCTACGATTACCCGGTCAGCCTTATAGACATCATCAGCAGTTTTAACGCCCTGAATGACGCCATTTACTTCAATTAACTGCTGAATTTCACAATGCTCAACACAGTTAATGTTACGTTGTTCCAGACTACCGGCCAGCGCTTTCACCAGTCGGGGATTTCTCATCTGAGCAATATTGGGAAGCCATAGTGCACGATTGACAACTGAATTAAGTTCCGGCTCATATGGATTGATATCCGACGCAGATAACAACACATCAAGCTGCATATCCCATTGCCCTGCCCAGGTATTGGCCAGGTCATTTTCATCCTGGTCCAGCACCATCAAACCAGACTGAATATATTCCGGATCAATACCACTTTCCGCGAATAGCTGCTCCGCTATGGACGAATACACTTGCTGACTGTATTTGGCGAGCGCATTAACAGCATCGCCATAACGCCATGGGTAGAGGGGTGATAAAATACCCCCACCGGCCCAGCTGGACTCACCACCCAGCAACCCTTTTTCAAGCAGCAAAACATCCGCACCTTCAGCCTGAAGCTCTCTGGCAGTCAGCATTCCGATAATGCCGCCACCCACTATTATGCAATCACTCATAACTATTTTTATATTTAGATTTACCGCAGTATAACGTCAGCATATAAAAAACGGCGGATACACCGCCGTTTTTTATAATATCGAGTTGCTAATGACGCTTAATCAGCAGGACAGGTGTCCTTAACGCCCTTGGGCGCATGCTCTAAATAACTTTTGCAATAACAAGGACTTACCATGTTTGCCCAATGTTTCTGACAGCGCTTGATCCAGATTGCAGTTTGTCTTTTTGCCCATTCCTCTTCAGCTTTGGCTTTAGCTGCTGCATCACCTGTTTTTTCCTTTTCCTGCACCTGTTTTTTCCTGGCTTCTGCCGCCGCTAATTCAGCCTTTTTCTTTTCTGCATCAACCTTTTGATTGATTTTAGCTTCAGCGGCCGCCTTTTTTGCAGCATCTGCACAGGGATATGCAACCGATTGTATTGTCGTGTATTCAGCTGGCGCGGTAGCCTGACAAATTTTAACTACTTTTTTAACTTCTGCTTTTGGCACAACCACAGGCACAGGCTTTTCAACAGCAATTACAGGCGCTGCTTTTGCGGGCATTACAGGTGCATCCAGCTTTTTCGCTATGGCCACATAGCCAGCCATACCAAAATTAAGGATTTCAGTCCGCCTATAGGGCTCAGTAACAAGCTCAAGTGTTTTGGCACTTTTTAATATTTGCCTGCTTCTTTCGTCCAGATTAATAATAAAATCACCCTCAGCATTAATACAGGCATTTTTTTCAACCGGCGTATCCTGCTTGAACTTGCCTGAATCAGCTTGCTGATTATTAAGACACCACTGGAAAATAGGTAATCTCTCACCATTCACAAGCACATCTTCTATGACCAGGCTATTAAGGCTACGTGAATTAATCACCAGACCTGACGGGTCATTTTTACTGAATCTTAGTTTTAACTGCTTATCATTGATACTCAGGTGAAAGAATAACTCATCCGAGCCCTCTTTTACCCTGCCTGTTTTAACAGCCGTATCTTTTTTCAAAACCCAGCTCACATTATCTGGAAAATCAAAATCAATCGTTTTCTTGAATGGATTTTCAGCCTGAACTGACATACTCGCACCCAATAAACCCACGCATAAAAAAATAGATGCTGAAAATCTAGCAACAGCCATCAAAATAGACCCCCAAATATATAATGTTTCACTCCATTTTCATGGAAATTTTTAAATAAATCATTAATCCTTGATTACTCAACGGATTTTAGTGTCAAATTCGAAAAATCGCCACCCACTTGTCCATATTCCTATAAAAAAGCTTTAATGCCCTTTGGAAAGCCACTATCTGTTAAATCATGTACAATATGGCTCCTTATATTATTGATTGACCCATATAGAGCCATGCAAATAACCTTGAACGGAGAGAAAAAATCACTCGATGACGGCACTCACCTAAGTCAACTCATTGAGCAATTAGGCATAGAAGGCAAACGCATTGCGATCGAGCTTAATCGGGAGATCATACCCAAAAGTGAACATGCAAGTTATGAAATCAAGGACGGTGACACTATTGAAATCGTCCACGCCATTGGTGGCGGTTAAACCTGAAGGCTGCAACCACTGCGAAAAGCCGGACGCAAACAGTATAACGGCTGTTAAAAACACGACAAAAACTTTAACCAACACACTAAATCATTTAAACACCATGAACAATGACCCACTTATAATTGCCGGAAAAGCCTATCATTCACGTCTGCTAACGGGCAGCGGTAAATACAGAGATCTTGATCAAACCCGTGATGCAACCCAGGCCAGTGGTGCTGAAATTGTTACTGTTGCCATTCGCAGAACCAATATTGGCCAGAACCCTGACGAACCTAATTTGCTAGATGTTCTACCGCCTGATAAATACACACTATTACCCAATACCGCTGGCTGCTACACCGCTGAGGATGCAATTCGCACCTGCCGTCTGGCACGTGAATTACTTGATGGTCACGATCTGGTTAAACTTGAGGTACTGGGTGATGAAAAAACCCTGTTCCCCGATGTAACAGCCACACTTGAAGCGGCAAAAATACTGGTTAAAGACGGGTTTAAAGTCATGGTCTATACCAATGATGATCCCATCATTGCAAAACGACTTGAAGATATTGGCTGTGTCGCCGTGATGCCACTGGCAGCACCTATTGGTTCAGGCCTGGGTATTCGTAATCCATACAATATCTTAACCATTGTTGAAAACGCCCATGTTCCCATACTGGTCGATGCAGGTGTGGGAACAGCGTCTGATGCGGCTATCGCAATGGAACTGGGGTGTGATGGCATATTAATGAATACAGCAATTGCTGCTGCACAAGACCCCGTACTGATGGCTTCTGCTATGAAGAAAGCTGTTGAGGCAGGTCGTGAGGCATTTTTAGCCGGTCGTATGCCACGTAAACGTTATGCTTCTGCCTCATCACCAATTGATGGTACATTTTTCTAGTTCTGTAACTGTTGTGATAATACTTCGGTTAATCAATGCAACCTAAATACATTCGTACCATTCGAAGTTTTGTAAAACGTGAAGGCCGCTTAACCGACGGCCAACAGCGTGCGCTTGATAATCTCTGGCCAGAATTCGGCATTGACTATACAACAGATATTATCAATATAGATCAGCTTTTTGGTCGTACAGCACCTGTCGTACTGGAAATTGGCTTTGGTAATGGCGATTCTCTTTTTCAGATGGCACAAAATAATCCTGATAAAAACTATATCGGCATTGAAGTGCATCGGCCCGGTGTTGGTCATTTATTACATTTAATTGAAACACATAACATCAAAAATATCAGAGTCATCTGTCATGATGCCGTTGATGTCATTGAACATCAGATAGCCAACAACAGTCTCGACTGTATACAATTATTTTTTCCTGATCCATGGCATAAAAAGAAACACCATAAACGTCGTATCGTTCAACAAAAGTTTGTTGATTTGCTGGCAACAAAATTAAAAACCGGTGGTATTTTCCATCTTGCAACTGACTGGGAAAATTACGCGCAACACATGCTTGACGTAATGTCACAAAACCCGAATTTCAAAAACTTATCGCCTGACAATGCTTTTTCACCACGACCGGACGATAGACCCATTACCAAATTCGAAAAACGCGGACACCGATTAGGTCATAACGTCTGGGATTTGTTTTTTAAACGCACATAAAAAATGCCATTACCCAACAGTAATAGCATTTTTTCTTTTAAAGAATTTTATTTAACCCGGCCTGTTCAGCAATATTGCATCCTCACCTTCTTTGCCCAGTCTTCTATATATATCTTCCAGCGCCATATCTTCTGTAGCAAAGAAATTTTCCTTTCCAATTGAATCAAATAAATGAGTAGCACGAACAACATCAAAAATCTGTTTCTTTAACCCGCTAAAAACAAGCGTAATACCATTAGATCGTAAACGCTCCATCAAATGATGAACCACTTCCTCTCCAGAGGCATCAAGCTCGTTAATACCATCACCGACGACCAGAACATATTTTGCCGATTGATGATCACTCACTTCTTCCAGTATCGTGTCTTCAAAATAGGAAACATTGGCAAAATATAAAGAACCATCAAAACGCAGTACTAAAATATCTTCATCTATCAATAAATTAGGATTAACCTGCAAATCACGTAAAGTACCATCCGGGTAACGGCCAAGCATAGCAACACGGGGCTTCATGGTCCGATATAAATACAGTCCTAATGCCAGACCGGCGCCGATTAAAATGCCTTTATCAAGATGTGGAGCAAAACCCAATGTACAGATAAACGTTACAATGGCCGCTATGCCATCGTGAACATTAGCGCGCCACGCATGTTTCACTGCGGAAAAATTAATTAATCCAAATACTGCCATCATAATCACAGCAGCCAGAACTGCATTAGGCAAATGATATAAAAGCGGTGTCAGAAATAATAATGTAATCAGCACAACCAGTGCGGTTATAACAGATGAAAAACCTGTCTTGGCACCCGCATTCAGATTCACCGCTGAACGAGAGAACGACCCACTGGAAGGATAAGACTGGAAAAAACTACCCACGATATTACCCATACCCTGGCCAATCAATTCTCGATTAGGATCAATATGATCTCTGGTTTGTGCGGCCATGGCTTTGGCAATTGAAATCGCTTCCATAAATCCAACCAGCGATATAATAATGGCACTGGGTAACAGCGCCCAGAAATCTGCCAAATTAAGTGCAGGCACCGCAAATGCAGGCAAACCTTCGGGTATAGCTCCAACAACACTGCCGCCTTTTTCATTGTAACCGATGAAATAACTGATCAATGTAGTGGCTGCCACAACCACCAGAACACCGGGCATTTTTGGCATATATTTTTTCAATAAAAACATAGCCAGAAATGCACTCATGCCCATAATAAAAGTCAACATATGGGTTTCGCCCAATTGTTGCAACACACCCCATATCCTGATGCTCAGAAAATGATCACCTGCTGCACCGGGCATACTGACACCAAAAATTTTCGATAACTGAGAAAGACCGATGACCAGTGCAGCGGCATTAGTAAATCCGACAATAACAGGGTGCGACAGGAAATTAACAATAATGCCCAGTTTAAAAAAACCTAAACTGAACTGGAATACACCTATAATCAGTGTTAATAACATGGCAAGAGAAATATAACGCATAACCATGTCCGGATCTGGATTATCAAGAGCAACCCCACCCACTATGGTCGCCAGAGCGGTTGCACTCATTAACGATACGACAGCCACGGGACCGGTTGCCAGCTGCTTCGATGATCCCCACAATGCAGCAACCATCACCGGCATAAAGGCAATATACAGACCAAAATAGGCAGGCAATCCTGCCAGTGCTGCATAAGCCATCGATTGAGGGATCAGCACCAGAGCAACCGTTAATCCGGCAATAACATCAGCACGTATAACATTTGGATCCTTGAGCATGGGCAACCACTCAAGAAATGGGAAAAGCCTGAATTTCATCTTTATAACTTTCTTCTTCACTACTTCTGCCTCAAAATTCTGAAAATATACTAATATTAAATTGATACTAACATAGCTTTATTCTAACCTTTAAGTCCATAAGGTTACTTAATATCAACAAACTATTAAATAATAGTAAAAACTATTAATTGTTCTAGATTAATAACCAACTATAACTCTTATGTATAATACTTATTTTGATAATATATAAATCTTTAATTCATGAATTATTATTTTACACTGAGCGCTAAATTTTTTTTTCTTCTGGTATTCAGCTGCATACCTGCCACTGTCTATGCCACAACTGATTCTCAACAAACACTTAATTTAACAAATCATCTGATCGGTTATTCTGGTCTTGTTATTTTTATCATTGCATATGCACTGGTAATGGCAGAAGAATTTACTAACCTTAGAAAATCCAAGCCCGTTATGCTGGCTGCCGGCATTATCTGGGCCATGATTGGTACTATCTATACCACTCATGACATACCTCATATTGCCGAACAGGCTATTCGCCATAATTTGCTTGAATACGCAGAACTGATGTTATTCCTGCTCGCAGCCATGACCTATATTAACGCCATGGAGGAACGCAATATATTCGAAGCGCTGCGATCCTGGTTAGTAAGAAAAGGCTTTGGTTTACGTCAATTATTCTGGATTACCGGCATACTATCTTTTTTAATCTCACCCCTGGCAGATAACCTGACCACAGCACTGTTAATGTGTGCAGTGATTCTGGCTGTGGGCTGCAATAATAACCAGTTCATTCTGCTTGCCTGTATCAATATTGTCGTTGCCGCCAATGCGGGAGGAGCCTTCAGCCCTTTCGGCGATATCACCACCCTGATGGTCTGGCAAAAAAATATTACAACCCATCAAGGCGTCATTGATTTCTGGTCATTTTTTGTTCTATTTCTACCTTCGCTGGTGAACTGGTTAGTGCCCGCCAGCTTAATGCACTTTGCTGTTCCCGATGAGCAACCACCCTGTTCAAGTGATTTTATTCCTATGAAACGTGGTGCCAAGCGCATTGTTATGCTGTTCCTGCTGACCATTACCACGGCCGTCAGTTTTCATAATTTCATTCACCTGCCACCGGTCTTTGGTATGTTAACAGGACTTTCCTTTCTACAATTTTTTGGTTATTACCTGAAAAAAACAGCCTACAAGGATCATCACGGAAAAATAGATGATATTGAACATGAAGGACAGATGGGATCACCGGTAGCATTTGATGTTTTTACTAAAGTAGCACGTGCTGAATGGGATACCCTGCTTTTTTTCTATGGCGTTGTACTTTGTGTTGGCGGCCTTGGATTTATTGGTTATCTTTCTCTTGTCTCAGAGATTATGTATATCGATTGGGGCACTACCAATGCCAATGTTGCTGTCGGTCTATTTTCCGCGATAGTCGATAATATCCCGGTGATGTTCGCTGTTTTAACCATGATGCCCGATATGTCTATGGGGCAATGGCTGCTGGTTACCTTAACAGCGGGTGTTGGCGGCTCTTTATTATCTATTGGCTCGGCTGCCGGCGTAGCACTTATGGGTCAGGCCAGAGGCAAATACACATTCTTTGGACATTTAAAATGGGCACCCGCTATCGCACTGGGATATGCCTCCAGTATTTTCACTCACATGTGGCTCAACTC
>JAOUMX010000203.1 GCA_029881275.1 Gammaproteobacteria bacterium
GATTTTTAAAATAATTAATCTGATTACAATCTACAATTTTGTAATCTATCCTGATGAAAGACTATAGATCAAACCTGTGCTTAATTGTTAAATAATTGCTTATAAAACATAAAAGCGCTGTTCAGGATTTTAAGAATTGTTTATTAAATAATGATTAGCTGCTGTTTTTTTATGATTCTTTAGAAAACTAAATTGTGGTGGACTGAATTTAAAGCAGATCAATAGTGAACAGGGAGGTAGTTAGATGCAGGATAAAGATAAAGGGAGCGCTGACAGTAACGCCTGTTTGTGTTCTGTTCTGTCATCGCCCCTGTCATTGGGGTAATTCGTTTATTTAACGACCTCGGCGTGCACCTTTAGGTGATTCAAAGTTAACTTTTATGGGCTTGCCATTAAAGTCTCTGCCGTTCAAACCGGCAATAGCGGCGCGGGCTTCATGGCCTTCCATTTCTATAAAACCAAATCCCTTGCATTGACCAGAAAAAACATCCATCACCAGTTTGCATGAACGGACTGTGCCAAATTCGGTAAACAGCTCACGAAGATTGTCTTCATTTGTACTGTTGGGTAGATTGCCAATAAATAGTTTTTTCAATTCTGTACCCCTGTTGAAGAGGCGGCTGATGTGACTATATAAGCCGCAAAAAAGAACCCCGCCGGAGCGGGGTTCTGCATATCGGTTTGTCCGATGAAGTCTTAGGCAGTTACGTTTGTTGCCTGAGGGCCCTTAGGACCATTTTCTACCTCAAATGAAACCGGCTGACCTTCGTTCAGGGTTTTGAAACCTGAGCTCTGGATTGCGCTGAAATGTACGAATACGTCTGCGCCGCCATTGTCCTGAGAGATAAAACCAAAACCTTTGGATTCATTAAACCACTTTACTGTGCCTGTAGCCATATAACTTTATACCTGAAATAATTAATTAGAGTTTTGCTGCAGTTCATGGAACGGGAAATAGAGGGGTAACACGAAGGGAACAACCATTACTGCCAATAACAGGATCTGAAGCGACCCTCACTATAGGGTAATTCTTCTAATATAGCCAGCAATATAATTGATATTGGGTGAAGAATTATACGGCGACAGGGGTAATTGCCTGATAACAGGCATAATTAATGGCGCTGTGTCAGGCTCTGAGGCTGATTTTGTCTTGAAAATTGGTTATAAATAAAGCATGCAACCTGACCCCCAAACCATTACAATAGCCGCACCTCCCAACTTTGACTCGAATTCTCAACGCACTGGGGCTATCAGGATCCTCTGGCTAAACCCGACGTTCCACGCATTTCATCTATTTTCAGGTACTACACATGACTACCGATTCGGTAACCGCGTTTAATCAATTAGCGCTAATTGACCCTATTTTAAAAGCACTGGACGAAGTGGGTTATGAAACCCCATCAGCAATCCAGGCAGAAACTATTCCTTTATTACTGGCCGGCAGGGATGTGCTGGGTCAGGCACAGACTGGTACCGGTAAAACGGCAGCCTTTGCCTTGCCCATGTTATCCAATCTTAATCTGGCGCAAAAAGATCCCCAGGTACTGGTGCTGGCACCAACCCGTGAACTGGCCATTCAGGTGGCAGAAGCCTTCCAGAAATATGCCAAGTACATGAAAGGTTTTCATGTGTTACCGGTTTACGGCGGGCAGGACTTCCGGGGCCAGATCAAAGCCCTTGAACGTGGTGTACATATCGTTGTCGGTACGCCGGGTCGTGTCATGGATCATATGCGCCGAGGCACTTTGAAATTAAATCAGCTCAGTGCACTGGTACTGGATGAAGCCGATGAAATGCTGCGCATGGGTTTCATCGATGACGTGGAATGGATACTGGAACAGACACCTGAAGATCGACAGATTGCGTTGTTCTCGGCCACCATGCCGCAACAGATTCGCCGTATTGCCGAAAAATATCTAAACAATCCCGAACAGATAACCATCAAAACCAAAACCACAACCGTGGATACGATTCGTCAGCGCTTCTGGCCGGTGAGTGGTGTGCATAAACTGGATGCCTTAACCCGTATTCTGGAAGCAGAAGATTTTGATGCCATGATTATTTTTGTGCGCACCAAAAACTCAACTGTTGAGCTGGCGGAAAAACTGGAAGCCCGTGGTTATGCTGCCGCTGCTATCAATGGTGATATTCAGCAGAATCTGCGCGAACGTACCATTGAAAATTTGAAGAACGGTAAACTGGATATTCTGATTGCCACTGATGTAGCGGCCCGTGGTCTGGATGTGAAACGCATCAGCCATGTGGTGAACTACGATATTCCCTCTGATACCGAATCCTATGTGCACCGTATTGGCCGTACCGGTCGTGCCGGTCGTACCGGTGATGCCATTCTGTTTGTGGCACCCCGTGAAAAACGTCTGCTTAATGCAATTGAAAAGGCGACCCGAAAGCCGATTGAAATCATGGAATTGCCATCAACAGAATTGATTAATGATCAGCGCATCGTTAAATTCAAACAGCGTATTACTGATACGCTGGCAACTGAAGAACTGGGCCTGTTTTATCAGATGATTGAACAGTACCAGCAGGAACATAATGTGCCGGCACTGGAAATTGCCGCAGCACTGGCGCAGTTGATACAGGGTGATACACCCTTCCTGTTACAGAATAAACCGGCAAAAAGATCACGTGATGACTGGGATAATTCATCTTCTGGTCGTGAAAGACCGCAACGTAAAGATCGTGAACGTTCATCTGGCAAAGACAGGGAAAGATCATCAGGTAGAGATCGGGAGCGTTCATTTGATAGAGAAAGAGCACCTGGTAGAGATCGTGAACGTTCATCAAGAAAAGATACCGGACCGGCACCGGGTATGCAGTCTTTCCGTATTGAAGTCGGCCATGATCATGAAGTGAAACCCGGTAATATTGTGGGTGCCATTGCCAATGAAGCGGGCATTGACAGTAAATTTATTGGACACATCAAAATTGAGAATGATTACAGTCTGGTGGATTTGCCCGCTGATATATCAAATGATGCCTTAAATGCTCTGAAAAAAGTCTGGGTGTCGGG
>JAOUMX010000204.1 GCA_029881275.1 Gammaproteobacteria bacterium
CAGTAACGTACTGGCCTATACCACTATCTATCAACACCTTATGAACAACGAATATACCCGCCTTAGTAATCGCATGCCCCCTGTTCAACCCAAAAATACCCCAGAAAAAACAGCACAAATCACCCAGATTGCACCCATCACCAACCTGAAAATATAAAACTCAACAAAAACATATAGATACTTGACTATTGTAACCCTATGGTCTAAGTTTGTGCTATAACTTAACAAAAACCACACCTCTAGCATGACAAAAGTCATTCCATGAGTAAGGCGAGAATAAAAATGTTAAATAAAATAGAACAGCTTACAAAAGGTGAACGTGTACGCATTCGAAGCACAGGACAGGAAGTTACCGTAGATCAGGTCAGTGATTATGGATTTGCAGTGGTAAAATTCAATACGGGCGGCAAACACCGGTTTCTGAATCATAAACTGGAGAAAATCAGCATACCTGTCTCTTTGTATAACACCAATTAACAGGCTTTTCGACCAGGAAAGTTATGACACTGTTTACTGTGTTGATGTTAAAGTTTTTTATATAAGCGCCGATTAATATATAAAATCAGCACAAATTGATAAAACTATGGCAAATATTCCTCCAATACGACGATCTCTGGCACCGCTTTCGTCCCCCAATAAACGTGGACAGATGCGCTTTAGCCAGGCAGAAAGCATTGAAGATGATAAGAAAATCAGGTTTACAGATCGACGCTTCAGTAAAGACAGACGAATAAAACATATCAAAATGATGTTCGACAGGCGTAAAATGTATGATAGAAGAAACAAATCACAGTCAAACGAGGTAGATATTGGTAAATTAGACCGCTATATCACCACTGGCCGAACCATAGATACAACCGCTTAAATAACATGAATCAAAATACTGCTCTAACAATTAAAGTAACTATTACACTGCTTCTGGCTATAACAGGGATTGGCTATATCATGTATACGCCACCGACTTCACAAGTTGCCAACTATGAAAAACAACCCATGAAGAAGCCGTCAACCAGTGCAAGAATAGAATCAATATCTGACACGGTCTCAAATAATGCCGATTCTGGAGACAATGTATCACTAACAGGCAAGACCGGGCAGTTTGAAGAAACCAAAATTGGCAAAAGTGTAGAGTAAGCGTTTCTCTAAAGCCCACAACATGCTTCAATCATCGGCGAACATATCACATCCAATGCATGCCTCATTTCACCTCCGGGGATAACCATGGTATTACGTCTGGACATAAATGACTTATGTATCCTTTTGAGCAAATAAGGAAAATCATACTTTTCCGGTTCCCTGAAGCGAATAACGATAACACTCTCTGATTCTGTGGGTACGTCTCTGGCAATGAAAGGATTTGATGTATCAACCACAGGCATGCGTTGAAAATTTATATCGGTTAAAGAAAATTGCGGCACAATGAAATGAATATAATCCTGTAATCTTGCCAGAATTGTATTAATTGTATCTTCTGGACATAATTTTCTACTATTGGTATCAAGGTGTATTCTCTGAATCCATTCAAGATTAATGGCCGGTACTACACCAAGCAATAAATCAACATACTGCGCCACATCGACTCCTGTATTAGACCGCAAGTTTCGCCTTTCAGCTCTAATCTTTGGATTATGAGATTCACTCATTTTCCTTCTTGTCCAGGTATTTGATACAACACCACCATGCATACCTTCATAGAACAATAAATCTGTTTTATCTGAGAGCGCAGACCATTCAGTAAATACCTCATTTGTCTGATCAAATTTTTCATTTTTGACAACCTGACGTATCATTCCATGACCTGTTTCTGAATACTCTTTAAATAGTGCCTCAAGCTTTTCAAAATCATTGAGCTCTGGTCCATAACAGCTTATGGTGCGACCTTCTTTCTCAGCCAGCTTAAGTTGATTCCTCATTTCCTCCTTTCCATATTTCATAAAGCTGTCACCATGCACAAAAGCAGCATTGATACCCTGTCGCCTGAAAATTTCCTTGAATGCCTGCTGAACAACCGTTGTTCCCGCACCAGAAGCACCTGTTACAGCAATAATTGGATGATTTTGAGCCATTCTTATCTCCTGTATACATAACTAGTCTACGGCGACTTTAAACAACTTTGCAAAACATTATTTCTGAGATTCATTCGCTTATTTTATAAAATAAATTTATAGCCCATCTTGAAACTGATGGTTTTTTATTATATCCACCAATAAATTCAATAACTTATAGCGCGACCCTTTATAAGGATATTCATTATCCAATTTCATTCTACCTATAATTTAAAAAACAATACTTTATTAAATCAACTAAACTTTATATATAAAAATTCTCAAATGGACCTTAAAAAATATCTGTAAATCGAGGATAAAAAAATGACTATAGAATATTTGTCCATACAGGAGCCTGCCTACATCACTGGCAGCGAACGTCGACATGCCAGACTACCTCGCCGCTCGGGACAGGCAAGGCGTCATAGAATTAGATTTGAATCAGAAATCAGTGACTGCCGATCTCATCAAACAAGGCGTCTCGAAGAACGGGAAGGCTTTGTCGAATTTGAAAGTTTATACGAAGAAAACAATCACTCAGACCCAGACTAAAAAATAAATTGCGGTAACAATTATTGCCACAATAATAAATTCCGGGCTAGACATGGTTTTACAGAAACGGCAATTTTTCATATATAAAATATAGCCGATAGTCATTAGGAGGATATTTATTTAAATTCTTTAACCAGTTTTCGCCATTCCTGTAAATCAGTTACCGTATCCGACCTCTCTCTGAGAACAACACCCGCCTGGAAAGCCCCCCCTACTTCTAGCTCAGTACACCAGCGAACATTACCCGTCAGAAAAAATCTTTTGTTAAGAGACTTCAAGGTAACCCACATATCCAGGACGCTATCTTTCTTAAGTGGATAAGAAAACACAATCTTAATACCAGATGTAGAGATATCAATTGCTGAACTATCTATGGTTTTACCCAACAATCCTGGATTTTCA
>JAOUMX010000205.1 GCA_029881275.1 Gammaproteobacteria bacterium
CTGAGGCAACTGGTTGAATATACCTGTCAACTACTAGATATCAAACGCAACATTATTGGCTTGCCCAACATGGCCTCACACCTGCAGGCGATTATATTTGAATGGTTACCCGGCAAACTTTTTTCCATTGATAACTATAATTCATTGAAGGTTGATAGCACCTGTCAGTCGACACACCCCCAGACAACCGCACTGGAAACTATAGCACCAGCCTATCTTGGCCACAAAAATGCAATCGATGAAATAGATATTCTGCGCAAACAGTCTCCTGATCGAAATTAGTCATCCGCCAGGCCTATGGAAAAGGATTATGCAAAAACTCAAGAACCCTGAACTTATTCAATCATTCATCAGACTTACTATCGGCATACTCACTTATATTTATATTTCTACAGGCATCAATAGCGGCCACTTCACTACAACCCATGAAACACTAAAAACATTCACACTCATTTTCTTTGGCTTTACATTTCTTGTTGTTGCCAGTATTTATTTCATTCCACAGTCGACCTCAAGACGCTATATCAGTCTGACATTCGATATTGCCAGCACCACTATTTCAGCCTATTTAACCGGAGGCATTAACAGCGTTTATATTCTGGTTTATCTATGGATCTATTTAGGATATGGCGCACGCTATGGTCGCCAGTTTCTTGTCGCATCAGTCATACTCACTATAATTGGCTATAACATTCTATTATTCACCGAGGACGCATGGAATCTGTTAACTCTGGATGCCATTGCCTTTCTATTATTAATAATTGCCCTGCCTGTTTACTTGTATTCTTTACAGAAAAAATTACAGGCTACAGCCCTGCATGCCACCCAGGCCAATCAGGCCAAATCTGAATTTCTTTCTAACATGACTCATCAGATACGCACCCCAATTGGCGGCATCGTTGGCATGATTGATTTATTGAACAAATCGACACTTGATACGCAACAAAAACAGTATCTACAGGCATTAAGTCAGGCAAGTAACTCACTTCAGGAAATTATTGAGGATGTTGTTGATTTCTCAAAAATAGAAAAAGGCAGCATTTATATCGGCCAACAGGAACTGCATCTTCGAACGCTCATTAATAGTCTAATGCATAACCTTGCACCACTGGCACACGAAAGAAAATACGAATTCAATTATTACATTAGTGAAGATTTTCCTGCTTATGTTCTCGGTGACGCCCAACGACTACGGCAATTACTTTCTAATCTAGTGCGTTACGCCATAGACAACAACACTGAAAACGACATTTATGTACATGCCTATACCAATGGAAAGAGCACCGACAATAAAATCAAAACCCATATCGACATACATTTTTGTCAACATAAAGACCTCAACCTGTTAATGACTGAAACAACCTCAGACCCCGAGTCGTCATTAGCTTTACGTATCGGTTCACAACTCACCCGACTCATGAATGGCCGTCTCGATGTCAAATATGATAAAAACTCAAACCCAACACTACAGCTCTCATTCAACTGGCAATTAAGCCCCGAAACTCATAATGAATCACTTCATAATCTGACCGGTAAACGGGTACTTATTTTTGACCCTGATACAACCAGCAAAAACATACTCAGCGAATACTGCCAGCAACTTGGTATTGACACATTTCTTGCTGATGGACATGATAATTTAATCGCGCATATTTTATGGAGCCAGAAAAAGAATAAACATTTTGACGCCATTATTTTATCTGACTCAATACATTTAAATAACTCTCAGGAACTCATCTTTCGAATACGCCATGATACCAACTGTCAAACACCTATAATTTATGCCACCTATATAAATCACATTGCCTTAACCGAGCAAAGTATATTGCATGATATTCAGGCAACCATGATAAAACCCGTTGCCAGAGAAGTCCTGGAACACACCTTAAAACATTTACTCAACAAACCAGAACAATCCGTTATACAAAAGCCAGAAAAAAGAACCGCTTTTCGTTTACTGCTGGCCGAAGACAGTGAAATTAATGCCAGTGTTATCTATAACCACCTGACAGAACTTGGACATGAAGTTGATATTGCAACTGATGGCAATACCGCTCTTTATGCCATGCACAAACATCACTATGATCTGGTTTTTATGGATTTAAACATGCCAAATATGAATGGCATAGAAGCCACACAACAATGGCGAAAACTTGAACCTGAGGCCAGGCACTTACCCATTATTGCACTCACAGCCAAAGCCACATCCGATGACAGACAAGCCTGTCTGAATTCCGGCATGGATGACTTTCTAACAAAACCTGTTTCAGAACAACAACTGGCCAAAACACTGGAAACGCACATCAAATCCAGATAAATTCTCAGACTACTAACCATAACTATCATGGCATGATTGGCCAAAATTATAATTAAGGTATTTATTCAATGACCATTTTCTCATTTAACCCCCCCATCAGAACACTCATGGGTCCAGGTCCATCGGATGTACATCCTCGCATTCTGGAAGCATTATCACGTCCTACCATTGGACATCTTGATCCACAATTTGTCGCCATGATGGATGAAGTCAAATCCATGCTGCAATATGCTTTCCAGACAAAAAATGAATTAACCATTCCTGTGTCGGCGCCCGGCTCTGCTGGCATGGAAACCTGTTTTGTTAATCTGGTGGAAGCCGGTGACAAGGTTATTGTTTGCCAGAATGGTGTATTTGGCGGCCGCATGAAAGAAAATGTCGAACGCATCGGCGCTACTGCCATTATGGTGCAGGATGCCTGGGGTGATGCTGTTGATCCCAATAAAGTAGAAGATGCACTGAAAGCACACCCCGACGCCAAAGTCGTAGCCTTTGTTCACGCCGAGACATCAACCGGTGCCCAGTCGGATGCAAAAACACTCTGTGAACTGGCACATAAATACGATTGCCTGACCATCGTCGATGCCGTCACTTCACTGGGTGGATCTGAATTACGCGTCGATGACTGGAACATCGATGCCATTTATTCCGGTACTCAAAAATGCCTGTCCTCTACGCCA
>JAOUMX010000006.1 GCA_029881275.1 Gammaproteobacteria bacterium
GTAAATCATCACAGGCGGGTAATAACAGACCAATTGACACAATTATCAAAAAGGTTTTGATATTTAGATTCATAATTATCTCATTTAATCGTTTTATAATTTTATTCTAGTCAGCTTTATAATTTTTTCTTACATCAGGCAGGCGCGTAAAACATTAGAAATAATAAGACAAAAGACAATTAAACTGATTACCCGGACTCAATGAACCACCATATTCAGATAAGGAATGACCTGCAGATAGAATCACACTGGTTTTTAATAACAGATTTTCCTGCCAGTTTATATTCAGGCTAACTGGTAACAAACGACTGTGATCATTGAGATTTAAAATAACAGTGGGTGAAAGATTTACCAGTGGATGTAACTCAATGGTTAAACCCAGGGCAAGGTAATCCCTGGTACGCGTAAACAGTTCACCACGAAGAAGCCGAGATGTCAGCTCACTGTTCATTGGCAAGGTGGCGTTATTTTCAGCAAAACCATTATAAAAATATTCTGCAAAACCATAAATATTATGCTCAAACCAGACCCAGGAATAATCCACATTGCTGACCAGTGTATTAACATGTTGCTGATCTGTCAGTTCAGTAACTGCAAAATCAAAACGCCAGACAGCATCGCTAATAGCTTTGGCGTAACCCATGGCTATAAATGTCTGATCATAATGTTGCGCATAGAGCAGATCGACATCGCCCTGTGATGTAAGCGCATGGTATTTCACTACCTGCGATGAGTAACGCTGATCGAGATCGCCTGCCGGATTACGGCGTGGCAACAGAATCATTTGCCAGTCATTACCCTTACGGGTAAGCCATTGAGCGTAGAACATGTCATCACCGGTTTTATAATCGGTATCAAGGGCAACGGGATCAAACGGGTTGAAGATATCCAGTGCATGGAACAGGAAGCCATTTCCCCAGCTCACCGCCTGCCGACCCAGGCGCAATACCAGTCGTTCGCCACTGTAGGCAATAGTAAGACGATCAAGTCGATGATCCTGATACTCATTGCTGTCATTTTTTAAGGTCGAGGTTAAATCAAACCAGCGTTGACGATCACGATCAATGTTAACAGGCAAGTCGGGATTATTACTGTGTAATGCTGAAATCTCATAATGCATTGCGGCAGAATATTGATCCCAGTTATCTTCTGTGGCCAGGCGTAGACTCAGACTATTTAACGTTTGTTGATTGCCACTTAATGGATAAGCAATTGTATTCGCCGGTATATCGGTATAGTTAAAAGCGTATTTAAAATAACCATAGTGTGTCCATGCCAATGTCACCACAGGCGACAATGACAGTAATAATAAACACAAAACACATAATGATTGCTGAAATCGCATTTAATTCTGCTTGTTATTTTCGACAATCTGGCCATCGTGTAATTTAATCAGGCGTTTGGCGCGTTGCATTACCAGCGGATCATGGGTAGAGATAATAAATGTCATTTCATGCTGCTCTGCCATGTCACGCATTAACTTTAATAAATTATCGGCGTTTACCGAATCAAGATTGGCGGTTGGTTCGTCCGCCAGAACCAGACAGGGTTTATCCACTATCGCTCTGGCCACGGCAACACGTTGCTGTTGCCCACCTGACAGTTCAGAGGGTTTACGATCCTCCATACCCTCGAGTCCAACTTCCCTGAGAATGGCAAGTGAATGCTGCTTGCGATAGTCTTTGCTATCGCCCTGCATCTGCATCACCATTTCAACATTTTCTCTGGCGGTTAACACTGGAATTAAATTATACGCCTGAAAAACAAAACCGATTTTATGTAAGCGAAGTTCTGCCAGCGCCGATTTATTCATCTGGTCGACGCGTTGACCATCAACAATAATTTCACCGGAGGTGGGTGAATCCAGTCCGCCGATCATATTCAAGAGCGTTGACTTACCCGAACCCGAAGGGCCGGATAAACAGATAAAATCCCCTGCTTCAATATCAAGATTAATATCAGTCAATGCCCTGACTTCGATCAGACCCTGACGGTAAATTTTATTAACATGTTTACAGCTAACAACTGTGCTCATATTACACCCTTGTTATGGCATCTGCGGGAACCAGCCGGGATGCATGCCATGCCGGATAGAGACTGGTTAACATGCCCAGAATAATCACTACCGAATTTGCCAGTATCAAATCTTTACTGATAATGACAAAGGGAATGATGTTCGACAAGTGAGCCAGTTCCATGCCCTGCGCAAAAGCAGACACATCTATACCCTCACCGGTAGCCAGTACAGATAGCCAGGCAAAAAGATTACCGGCCAGCAGCCCGATACTTAATAACAGTACTGATTCAACCCAGACCTGCCCCATGATAAAACCCGGTTTCAATCCCAGTGACTGAAACAGGCCAAACTCCCGGGTACGTTCAAACACCGACATAAGTAAAGTATTGACAATACCAAAGCCCATGGCGAGGAAAACAATTAAATGCCAGATGAGATGAAAATTTTCATACAGGTCGACAATCAGTTTGGAAACCGGTTCCAGTTGTGACCAGGTTTTCACATCAAGCTGCGGGTTCTGTTGTTGTAATTCAGCAGCAATCACATCGACCTGATTGATGTCGTACAGCAAAATTGATATTTCTGACACTTCGCCCTTGATACCGAGCAATTCTTCACTGGTTTCCAGGCCGGTAAAAACAAAACCTTTTTCCAGCGCTTCTAACTGGGTATCAAACAGTCCGACAATGCGAAAGCCACGATCTGTAATTTTATTATCTTTATCCTGTGACATCAGCACAATGCGTTTGCCGAGTCGGGTTTCAAGTCGTTCTGCCAGTTTACGACCGATAATAATGCCGCTATCGCCTGGATCCGTTAAATAACGCCCTTCAACAATAGAATCTTCAAGAAACGATATACCGCTTTCGTTTTCAGGATCAATGCCCACCATTATCAATCCTGTTGATTCACGTTCACTGGCAATCACAGCCGGTACACGCAGCCGACTGCTGATCTGTTTTATCTGCGGATTATTCAGCGATTCAAACAATGCTTCATCGAGCAATTGAAAGCGGTGATCAATCACAGGGTCATCGAGATATTGACTGGCATGAATCTGAATATGACCGGTAAGATTATTGATCGTATCCTCCAGCACCTGCTGACTCATGCCGCGCATAAAGGCGGCGGTAAAAATCATTGCCCAGACACCGAGCACGATGGCAAACAGAATCACCAGTGTGCGCCGACGATTGCGCCACAAATTACGCCAGGCTAGTGAAAACAATAATGAACCCATGTAATTCATATACTGTGCATTGCCTCAACCGGTTGTAATTTACGAATACGGGTGGCGGGATACAGTGCAGTGATCAATGTAAACACCAGGATCACGGCAGGACCCAGAAAAATACTTTTCAATGACATCTGCGGTGTCAGAGTTGCAGGTATGTTATACAGTTTTCCCATCTCTTCCATGCCTGAAAATGTCAGACCATAAATATAAAAATAATAATTTATGGCAACACCAATCAATGTTCCGACAGCCAGACCCAGCAAGGTTAACAGTAACACTTCAAGCATGACCAGACGGCTGATATTAAACGGCGTGTAGCCCAATGCCAGCATAATGCCAAATTCGCGCGTACGCTCCAGCACAGACATTAAAAAGGTGTTCAGTATGCTGAACGTAATAATGGCCACCAGCACAATATACATTAACCAGCCTGATGAATAATCTAACTCGATTGCCTGCCGTATACCCGGTTGTATTTCATCCCATGACAGAATAACCAGATCATCATAAGTGGAAACCAGTTGCTGAAATTGATGGCGCATTGTTTCCAGTTGTTTGACATCTTTTTCATAAACGACAATAGCGTGACCATGCTGATCCATATTAAACACATCCTGAAATACCTGTAATGGCATTTGCAGGAGATTGCGATCAAGTTCGCGCGAACCCGATTCATAAATACCAACCACCGGAATAATGGTGGCGGCAACGGAACCATCCCTGCCGCTACCCAGAATAGTGAGTTCATCACCTACCTTGAGTTGCATATTGCGTGCGAGACTACGACCGATGACTATTTCACTGGCTGTTTCTGATGACAAATAACGTCCATCCTTGATGACACCCGGCAAACTGGATACCTGCTGTTCATATTCGGGCTGCACGCCAACGATCATGGTGCCATAGGTTCGCATCTCTGATGACACCAGCGCAAAACCATTGGCTCTGGCTGCAATCGCGCTGATACCGGTCTGTTGTCGCAGCTCACTGGCCAGCCTGGATATATTGGCAATGCTGCTGCGCATTTTAGGTTCATCAAGATAACCCTGCTTCTGTACCTGTATCAATCCATGATATATGCGAATGGAATTTTGAATCATCAAATCGTACTGACCTAATTGCAGACCAATACTGAACACCAGTAAGGCCGCACCAAAGGCAATTGCCAGCATGGTTAATATGCTACGTCGCGGTTGACGCCAGATATTTCGCCAGGCAAATCGCCAGGTACTCGCCATGTCTAAACTCCTGTCAGATTTACTAGAACCTTGGATTTCTCAAATTCGACAAGGTAAACGTTGTATTACTGATGTCTGCATCAAACTGAATATGGTGCAAACGAAACTCTGTCCATTCATCGTCTGCATCGACTTTTTGCATGCGTTCAATCGTTGCCAGATTACGCCCGGAAATAAATTTAATTTCCCGTGTCACCAGTTGTTTAACCAGTATGCCATCCTGATCGTAAAATTTATGCTCCAGCAATACATGGTCATCACGTACCGTCAGTATTTCCTTACCCCAGACCACAGGTGCATCATCATGGGGAACAGATTCAATCACATAAATAGTAATACCCTTTTCCTCGCGCTGTTCTAATATGGTATGGGTGTAGTTATCAATCAGATCATCGGCACGGGCAACATCATTATTGGAAAAATCAGATCCCATCCAGCTCTGGTGCGACATACTGCTGGGTATTTTAATCACCTTGTTTATTTTTGGCGTGTAACTCCACATATCATCACCCAGCAATAAACTGCCATTACCCATATCCTTTTTTGGCGCTGTAATTCTAACCAGAGACTTATCCAGTCCCCGGGTCCATATTTTCATATCCATAGAACGCTGCCAGTCCGGCCGATGAATGATCATACTGGCTTCTGAATAAGAAGACAGCCCACGAAAATGATCAATGGCATCTTTGATTAATTGCCGGGCGTCTGCGGCAATAGCCTGAGTCGATAAAAGGCATAACACAAATAATTTAATTAACATAAACTGTAGTTTGTGCATCTGTATAATGACCTGTAGTTATTTCTCTTTTATCAAAATCTGATAATAATAATGACCTTAACGCACCAGCACCAGAATACAGCCCAGTTGATCCAGCAAGCGCCCGATTTCTCGACCTTGCGTGGTTAACTCCTGCTCTAGCGGCAAAATCATAAGCCCGGGCTTTTGCCTGGCCAGCCTGGTAATAATATTATCAACACTGTACTGATCTATATTTTGATAATCAACCTGAACTGAAAAAGGAAGCAGATATTGCTGCACTGAGAATTGCGCATCCGTTGTTGAGGTAAATACCTTAAGATTATGCAATTCACCATCCTCAATCAAAGAACGAATGACATGCAGTGCTTTTTTTGATTGCGCGGACTCATCATAAAAAAATACTGCCGGATTAATGATCAGCTCAAGCCTGTCAGCCTTAATTTTATTCATCGAGACATACTTATCAGGCAACAGAATTATTAACTGTGAATCTTTTGCCTCAGTCAATGCCGACTCAATAACAGACCCTTCCCGCGTTCTGAAGGTGCAGGTGACATTGGATATTTGCGCAAAATTAATCATCACCTGACGAAGATTATCTGCATGACGGCGTATCTGACGTAACATGGCAACACTATCAAGATTACGCACAGTTGCCGTCGGAAAAACAATTTCACGACTAAACGGCATATTGGCAACATGCAAAAGATCCGCATCTTCTACAAACAGACCGCAGACATCCGCTTTTAATTTTTTAGCAAGGCCAAGCAGCGAACGTAAAACAAGCGTACTCTGACCATCTGATCTTAAAGCAATCAGTATTCGCTCAATTCTATTTTCAATATCGTTATTCACGTTTTATCCTTGCCTGATGATTTTGAAAATTTCTGCCGTATACGATTCATTTCATTAAGACGATTCTGTACCAGTGCATTCACTGTTTTTCCGGGAAACAGACCTTTGGCATTAATCTCACCCGCCGAAATACCGGTCAATAACATCATCACCTGATCCACTGTCTGTACCGAATATATTTTGAAATTATGCTTACTGACGGCATCAACAATGTCTCTACGCAACATCAGGTTTTTTATATTGGATTGAGGAATAATAACCGCCTGCTGACCGGTCAGCCCCCTGGCGTTACAAATATCAAAAAAGCCTTCAATCTTTTCATTCACACCGCCTATGGCCTGAACCTGACCCAGCTGGTTAACTGAACCGGTGACGGCGATAGACTGATCAATGGGCAATTCAGACAGGGCCGACAACAATGCACAAAGCTCTGCAACTGAAGCACTATCACCTTCAACCATGCCATAGGACTGTTCAAACACAAGGCTGGCCGAAAGTGACAAGGGCTGATCCCTGGCATATCGATTTGCCAGATAAGAAGACAGGATAAGCACACCTTTTGAATGAATCGAACCACCCAGCTCAACTTCTCTCTCGATATCTATAACCTTTCCTGTACCAAGACGTGCAGTTGCGGTGATTCGCGAGGGTCGTCCAAATGCATAATCACCCAGCTGCATAACAGACAGGCCATTCACCTGTGCAACCTTGCTGCCTTCGGTTTCAAGCAAATAGGTACCGCGCAATACCTGTTCATGCACACGCTCACGCAACTGATCAAGGCGCCTGATGCGAGTATCCAGCGCCACCTGCACATCGTCACGAATGACGACTTCATGATTATGCTCGCCAGCCCAGTAGTCAGCTTCACGTAACAGATCGAGTAGATTACTCATATGCAACGACAGCTTTTCAGCATCTTCGATACGCCGTGCACAATCTTCAATGATTAATGCCACCGCGTCTTTTGCAAAAGGTTTAAAATCGGACTCACGTTGCAGCCTGGCAATCAGGCCTGCAAATAAAACCGTGTTTTCTGGCGTGCGTTGAATATCTTCAGAAAGATCAGCCGCTACCTTAAATAGCTGATTGAATTCCGGATCATATTTTTTTAATAGATAATAGAGCCAGCGATCGCCTGTCAACACAACTTTAACATCTAACGGGATTGGTTCCGGCTCAAGCGAAATCGTACTGGCAAAACTGAGCATTTTTTCCAGCGACTCGATACGTATTTCATGCGCACGCAAGACACGTTTCAGACCTTCCCATGCAAACGGGGAAGACAGCACACGGCGTGCATCGAGCACAATAAAACCGCCGTTAGCTTTATGCAATGAACCTGCTTTGATCAGGGTAAAATCAGTCAGCAAGGTTCCAAACTGAGCCATATGCTCGATACGGCCGATCAAATTATTATAAGTCGGGTTATCTTCATAAATAACAGGAACCGTTCTGGTTTCACTATTATCAACCAGTACGTTCACCTGGAAGCGGGTAAACAATGCACTGGCATCATTTTTCTGAGCCATTTGTCCTTCAGGGCTGCCATAACGACGGAACTCTTCAGCATCCTCTATAAAACCATCTTCTGCCTGATTTAGATAATCCATAACATTCTGATATTCGTGATACCGGGTTCGTAGATCCGCAAGAAACTGATCCACAGTCAGCTGTGTAATTTCCCGATTAAGCAATTTTATTTTATTTCGTGTTTCTCTTGCCCAGACAGGAATCTTGCGAATAGTGGCACTCACCCTTTCTTCAATGTCATCTATGATGTGTTTAATTTCATCCTGTTCCTTAACCGATAATTTTTCGAACTCTTCTGGCGTCAACACTTTGCCATTACGTTTTGGCCCCAGGGTGTAACCACCGGGAGTTCGCATCATGGCAATATTTTGTTTATCGGCTATTTCATCAAGTTCTACAAACGCAGCTTCTTCTAATGCAGTCAGTTCATCTTTAATATCTTTAACACGCGCATGGTATTCATCACTTTCAAATGCAGCGGGTATAGCCACCAGAAGATCCTCTACCAGCTGATTCATATCATTACGCAGCTGATTACCCAGACCTGCCGGTAACTTCAGAATCAACGGCGAATGCTGCCGCTTGAAATTATTCACATAGCACCAGTCACTGGGTTGTTTATGATCGATAACTTTTGTTTCCAGCAGATGCTTGACAATGGTCAGTTTACCAAGACCGGTGGACCCCGAAACAAACAGGTTGTAGCCATCGTGCTGAATTTCAAAACCAAAATCCAGCGCTTCTATTGCGCGTTGCTGACCGATGACATCAGTGCTTTCAGAAATATCACTGGTTGTTTCAAAATTCAGAACCGATGACTCACAGGCGTGATACAGCTCATCTATTGATACTTCAAGTTCTGTTTTATTCATGACCTCACCCAGCATTTATAATGACATTTATTCGTTAATCTGCATTCCCGTAACGCAAATACACAACCCGGCAGACCGTTGCATAAAACAAGTCCGCTAATTAAGCGCATAATCACAGACCTCGTTGTTGAACTATTCACGACAAAAGCAGCGAATAGAGTTGCTGCTGCATTAAATGAACCGGCCAGTACTGATAAAACCCGCATGATTACAAAATCCACACCGGCTTTAGCAATCCCGGCAGTTTGCATCCGCCCTGTTATTTCGGCTGCTGCACAGGCATTAATTTCAAAATCTTTCATAGACTACCCTGCTCTCTGTATTGCCACAGCAGTGACTTTAAATTCAGGTGTATTGGCATCCATATCAAGCACACCACTGGTTAACTGATTAATCGCCACTTCCGGAAAATGAAAGGTAGTAAACAGAACACCGGGTTTTACCTGATCACTTAATTTGGCACCCAGGTGAGTCAATCCGTGCCGTGATCGTACGGCCACCGAATCATCATCATGAATATCATAGCGTTGCGCATCGTGAGGATTAATTAATAAAACATCCTTATTAACAATATCAATATTGGGCGTGCGCCGTGTCATCGAGCCACAGTTATAATGTTGCAGCCGCCTTCCAGTCGTCAGGATAAACGGGTAATTATTTATATCATCGCCAAGCAGTTCCGGCGTTTCAATAAACCTGGTAAATACAAACCGGCCCTTACCTGTTTTAAATTCTTCAGTATGCAGCGTTTTAGTATCGCTGCCCTCAACTGACACCGGCCATTGTTTACCGTTATCACCCAATGTATCCCAGCGGACACCGGCAAAGAACGGCACCACTTTTGAAATTTCTTCCAGTTGTATGGCCGGATCATAACCTGCCTGCTGATAGCCCATACGATTCATAATATCGACCATGATCTGTCCATCGGCTCGTGTACCGGGTAAAGGCTCGATCACCCTGTTTACTTTTTGTATTCGTCTTTCGCCATTGGTAAAGGTGCCGCTCTTTTCAAGATGGGATGCTGCCGGCAGCACAACATCAGCCATGCTTGCTGTTTCAGTCATAAAGATTTCCTGCACAATGAGAAAATCCAGATTTTTTAATGCACTTCGAATATGGCCGGTATCCGGATCGGTTTGTAAAATATCTTCACCCATAATCCATAATGCTTTCAGTTTTCCCTGTGCTGCCGCATGAATCATTTCCGGTGTGGTCAGGCCTTTTTCGACAGGCACCTCACAACCATAATGAAGTGCATAATGCTGGCGTGCCTTTTCATCACTGATATCAAGATAACCGGCACCCAGTTCAGGTTGCACACCCATATCCGCGGCACCCTGAACATTATTCTGACCACGCAAGGGATTAACGCCGACACCGGGCCGGCCAATATTGCCGGTCATCATGGCCATGGATGCAACCAGCATAACACCACGACTGCCCTGATAATGTTCAGTAAGACCAAGACCATGAAAACACATGGCATTGTTTGCCTGACCATAGAGCAATGCCGCTTCACGTACCTGTTGACGACTGACGCCGGTTACCTGTTCACATTCATCAATATCAATCGCCAGTGCCGATTGTTTAAATTCACTAAAACCTTCTGTACGTTGTGTTATGAAAGATTCATCTATCAGGTTGTCTGTAATAAGGTAATAGATAAACATATCCAGCAATGCGACATTCGTACCCGGGCGTAATTGCAAATGAATAGCCGCATAACGCGTCAGTTCAATGGCACGGGGATCAATAACAATGAGTGAAACACCTTTCATGGCGGCCTGACGAATTTTGGCACCGGTAACCGGATGTGCTTCCGTTGAATTGGCGCCAATCACCAGCAGACAGTCTGCCAGCGGAATCTGATCAATAGAGTTGGTTGCGGCGCCGGTACCAAATGTCTGGCGCATACCAAATGCTGTAGGTGCGTGACAGACGCGGGCACAACCATCGATATTGTTATTGCCTATAACCACACGCATAAACTTTTGCATTAAATAATTTTCTTCATTGGTACAGCGTGATGATGAAATACCGGCAATTGCCTGAGCACCCTGCACCTGTTTAATATGATTCAGGGTGTCTGCAATATAATCTAATGCCTCATCCCAGCTAACCGGCTGAAGTTGGTTATCTTTTCGAATTAAAGGTGTTGTCAAACGATCCGGATGACGGATATATTCAAAGGCATAGCGACCTTTAACACAGGCATGACCCTGATTAACCGCGGCATCTTTAACCGCAGTAATGGCTTTAATGTCACCTTTTTTAAGCAGCACCTCGAGATTGCAGCCGACACCACAATAGGTGCAGACAGTGCGCACACGCTGATCGGCGTGCATTGTTTTTGCCCGATAACGATCCGTCAGCGCATTGGTCGGACAGGTTTGCACACAACAACCACAGGCAACACATTCAGAAAACTTTATTTCTTCATCCATGGAAAAAATAATCTCCGCATCATAACCACGGCCCTTCATTGCCAGCACCATTTCACCCTGCACTTCATCACAGGCACGAATACAGCGATAACAGTGAATACACTGCGATGCATCGAAATGAATATAAGGATGACTGGTGTCCTCATTGACTGATATTTTTCGCAGCGGGAAACGTATTTCCTCAACAGGGATGTGTTCGATCAGTTGTTGAAAAGGTGCTGGCAATTCATCTTTCCGGGGCAAGCGGTGATTAACAGGATAATCGCTCAGCAGTAATTCCATAATGGTCGACCGGAGTTTTGTGATAACGGGCGAGTCGGTAAATATATAGTCCCCATCTGTGACCGGCGTATGACAGGATGCCTGCACACGTCTTGGTCCGTTTTCACTGCTGGCAACTTCAACACTGCAAAGCCGGCAGTTACCAAATGGTTCCAGGCTGTCTTCATGGCATAAAACTGGCGGTGTATGCTCAGGCAGGCATCGGCTTACAAACTGATAAATGGTTTCACCGTTTTTAATTGCATAGGCCTGATGATTGATAAATGCCTGACTCATAGTGACGCCTCTACAAAGTAGCCGGACAATTCATCAGAAAAATATTTCTGTATATTACGAATCGGCAATGGCAGACCACTACCAAGACCGCAGAGAGAACCATGCTCAAGAACATCAAGCAGATCATTAAACGCAGTCACATTAACAGCGGATCCTGTGGTTGCCGCCATAAGCATCTGATGACCTTTCGCCGTACCCAGACGACAGGGTAAACATTTACCACAGGATTCACTGGCCATGAATTCAAACAAATGCCGCATGAAATCCAGCATTGGAAATGTTTTTGGGATAATAACAATACCGGCATGCCCGAGCAGAAACCCCTGCTGCTCAAATGATTCAAAATCCACTGTCAGATCAGGAATTTTTGAAACAGGCACTACCCCGCCTAATGGACCACCTACCTGTATTGCTTTAGCATCAACTGAAAAACCACCGGCAACATGATAAATTAATTTTTGCAGGGATTCGCCCATGTCCACTTCATAAACACCGGGTCGTTTAACACCATGATCCAGACAAACCAGTTTTGTGCCACTGCTTTTTTCTGTACCCATGGCAGAAAATGCCAGGCCAGTGTTCTTTAATATCCAGGGAATAGCTGCAAACGTTTCAACATTACTGATCAGTGTTGGTTTATCAAATAATCCCTGTTGTGCAGGATAAGGCGGCCGTGTTCTGACTTCCGGTTTTAAACCTTCGATAGAATTTAGCAAGGCGGTTTCTTCACCACAGATATAGGAACCCGCACCTTGAATCACTCGCAACTTAAATTGTGCTGTCTGACAGACCGTTGTTTTTTCAAAATCTTCAATTGCCCGGGCAATAATTTTATATGCACCCGGGTATTCTGCTCGAATGTAAATAAAACCACTATGAGCATCACAGGCATAAGCGGCAGCAAGCATTCCCGCAAGAATCAGATGTGGATGTATTTCCAGAAGATAACGATCAGAAAAAGCACCGGGATCACCTTCATCGGCATTACAAATTACAAATTTCTGTTCACTGATGGTCTCTGCACAGGCAACCAGCTTGCTCGCAAAGGGAAAGCCTGCCCCGCCTCTACCCCGTAGTGAAGAATCTTTTAGTTCATTTATAATTTTGTCTTTATTTAAAAGTACGGACTGATAAAAAATATTTAAATCATCAACATCAGCGTTAAACACTGAAACCGATGAGGCGTTATAAAATGGAATGCTATCAGCCTGCTGTTTATTACCCGAAAAACACTGGCTGACATCAAATACATTATCGCTTTCCAGGAAGGCTTCACCACGATAACAATGACCAAGACATCTAACCTCACCTGTTTCATGCTTTTGATAACGCTTATCCAGTGCTGCCTGTAGATGATGTTGATTGCCCTTGAGTAGACAGGACGTACCATTACAAACATAAGCCCGTTTCCCCTGATTGTCAGCCTTAAGAAAATCATAAAATGAACTGGTGGCCAGCAAATGTGCAACAGCGATCTGATGCTGTTGTGAAATGTGAGTCAACTGTGTATCTGAAGGGCAACCCTGATCTTTCGCAGCATCAGTTAAAAGCTCGAACAGGGTTTTATCTTGACTATGCCGGGCACTGATTGCTCGTATGTTGCGGGACATCGGCCACCTCAACAGCATGGATTAAGACTAGTGATATGTTAAATTATCAACCTGTTTGTGAATACCCGAGTTGATATGAATTAAGGTCAGTTCCAGTAATTGTATTAAATCAGCATCTTAGAGAAACAGTGGGATATTAGAAGCCTTTTTCCAGCAATAGCCGATTAATCAGCTCACGGGAATCATCCTTATCATCCAGCCTGTCGACCGGTAGCCAGGACATATCATTTTCCAGTCGGTAGGAGTTTACATACTCATGCGGGGCACTGCCCTGCCAGTCCGCCGGCGATAACATGGAGAAATAGGTATGACCATTGGACTTTTGATAAAGATGATAAATCTTTCCGGGAATACGTTTGAAATTACATTCTGCGCGGTGCAGATCCTGATCAAGTCTGGCTTCTTCAAGCACCGCTTGCGCTTCACGCTGCAGTGATTTTATCTGATCGGCAATCACCTTGAGCTTGGCACTGACGCGGGTATTGACCATGGCATCGGCTTCTGAAATCTGCCGGGCCAGATCAACCAGTTCCACCTGGGGTGCGAGACGGCTAACCGGATAAGGTGAGGTGCTGGCTTCACCCTGATGATTGGCACCGGTATGTTTGCTGGGTGGTTTAGTCATGCCGATATTCTACAACTACTGAGATTACCGCGTCAGCAAAAAAGCGCTTTTGATTTATCCCCACATTGAGCAAGCTGAGGAATGAACCATATTTATGGAGATTTCTGCGAAGATGTCTGAGCGAATCGACTTATGATTCGCGAGTTCCGCATTAGGGCAGGACGCCCGTAATTAGAACAACGCAGGAGCGGTTGTCGAGCAGCCATAAATAATGCGAATGACGAAGGAACCTCCATGCGTTTGTTGCATGGAGGCTTGTGATTGTGGGCGGCACTTTTTGCTTACTTTTTCTTGCTGAAGAGAAAAAGTAAGCCGCCCAGGCAGGGCGAAACAAAAGTATGAGTATTGAATGAGAAATATTAAGAATAAAAACCCGGGAATCTTCAGCTGAATTTAGAATAGCATTAAAACCGAGATTGCTTCGTACCTCGCAATGACCGCCATCATTATTCAATATTCCCTGCGCATCTATATAGTTATTGCTTGCCCCGAAATTTTAACAACACCATTTTAACATCATGCCCCGCGGCCAGCGCAGCCGGTATGGTCACCAGTGTTACCACGGTAGCGAACATCAGCCCCCAGGATAAAGCCAATGCCATGGGTGATACAAACGGATCCATGCCGCCCCAGCCATACGCGGTTGGCAACAGACCGACCACAGTTGTGGTGGCCGTTAATAACACTGCACGTAAACGTCGCCGGCCGGCAAGCACAATAGCATCATGCAAATTCATACCCGCTTCATGGGCACGCTGAATAAATACCAGTAACACCAGCGAACTGTTCACCACCACACCGGTAAGTGCCACAAAACCTAAACTGGAGAAGAACGATAATGGCATCGGTTTCCAGAACAGGTCATGAAAATAAAAACTGACAATAATACCAAAGGCGCCAAAGGGAATAGCCAGCATAACAATTAATGGATAACTCAAATTATTAAACTGAATTGCGAGGATAAAGAAAATGGCAACCAGCGCGATAACAAATGCTTTACCCAGACTGACAAATGACTCACGATTTTTTTCTTCTTCACCACCATAATTGACATTCACTGTATCCTTGAGATTATCTTTCCACTCTGCTTCGTGTTTCTGCACCAGCTTATTCAGCTCTAAACTGGTAATTTGTTTAGTGTCTATATCAGCGACAACGCTGACAATACGCACAGCTTCTTTATGACGTATGGTGGTGAATCCCGGATGTTCTTCAAAATACGCAATCTTATGCAAAGGCACCAGGCCATCACGTTTATTTGGAATTAATAATTCTTTTAGCTGTTGTAATTCGTCAGTGTTATTTTCCGGAAAACGTATGGTGACATCGACTTCTTCTGTGCCTTTACGAATCGTTGAAACCACAAGCCCACCAACAGCAGCACGCACATGTTGTGATGCCGTGGCCAGATCGACGCCCGCATAGGTTGCCAGTTCACGATTGAGGACCACTCGTATTTCATCATCACCGCGTTTCAAACCACTATCTATACCCATAACACCCGGTATAGTTTTTAAATATTCAATCAACTGTTTGGCAGCCTGTTCACTGGCCTTGTCACTGTAACTAAAAATTTCCGCTTCCAGGGGACGGCCAACCGGTGGGCCGGGGCGCAATGCAGTCGCTGCAATTTCAAGATCCGGGTATTTCTGTTCCAGCATCTCGGCTATTTTGTTCATGTCATCCATGGCATTATGTCCGGGACGCGCGACCGCCGGTAAATAAATCGCACGAATCTGACCATAGCGACTTCCACGGCGCGTTAATAAATCACCCTGATCGACAGAGACGTCACCACTTTTTAGCAACGTCGCTTCAAGTACCTCTGGATTAATGTGTTCACGCATTTCACGGTCAATTTTGCGCAATATTTCACGCATGGTATCCAGACTGGTGCCCGACTCAGCCGTCACGCGCACAATGTATTCATCTACGCCAACGGGCGGAAACAACTGGAAAGACAAACTGGTTTTAGCCAGCATCAATGCGGCAATTAACATCAAAAACGAAAAACTGATGGTTACCCAGCGAAAATGAATCGCTTTCTCCAGCACCCAGCCATAAAAGTTTTCCAGCGCCATCAACCAGGCGCGTTCTTTGGGGTGCTTATTCGGGTTAGTAACATGAGCCACATGACTGGGCAGAATCAAAAATGATTCCAGCCAGGAGAGCATTAACAGGGTAATTACCACAATCGGGATTGCGATAATAAACTTTCCAATCACACCGGTCATAAACATCATCGGTAAAAAAGCCGCAATGGTGGTCATAATCGTGGTGGTGACCGGACCGATTAACTCAAATGCACCTTTAACTGCAGCGTCATGCGGCTTGAGACCTTTTTCCATATGCCAGGTAATGTTCTCGCCAATGATAATGGCATCATCGACCAGCATACCCAGCACCATGATAAAACCCATCATGGATATTAAATTCAGTGTCACACCCGAGGCATACAAAACAAACATACCGGTCATAAATATGATGGGCAATCCCCAGGTTGTTGTCATGGCAACAGAGAAACGCAGGAACAATAATAACGAAACAAAAACCAGTACCAGACCAACAAGGCCGTTATTGGTTAATACACCAAGACGCATACGGGTAAAACGGGAAAAATCCTGGAAAGCGCTGACATCAACCTCAGCACCATAACGCTGGGGAATGGTATCCAGATACTGATAAACTTTATCAACGGTATTAATAATATCTGCGTCGATTTTTTTCAATACCAGAAAAGATAATGCAGGCTCACCTTTTACATCATTAATGACCGCAGGCTTCACCAGTGATTCTGTTACTGTAGCAACATCCTTTAGCTGCAGTACATCACCTCGTTCATTGGCACGTAAAACCAGACTGGCGGCATCATTGACATCGGCAAACTCACCGACAACACGAACTGTTTTCTGCCCTTCCAGGGTATCCAGATCACCGCCCGGTGTATTTAAATTCCAGTTCTGCAACGCCTGTTTGATTTCACGTATAGAAATATGTTCTCTGGACATACGTTCAGGATCAACCACAATACGCATTTCAGCTTTTCGATCACCCTGAATAAAAATTCGTGCGACACCATCAATATTCAGAATGTCATCTTTAATATCGTCACCGAGGCGTTTTAGTGCCAGTTCATCCAGAGGTGCCGAGATCGCCAGACGAATAATCGGAAACACCGCGCCATCAATTTCAGTAACCACCGGATCACGAGGCATATCAGCAGGTAAAGATGCCCGGTCCACGGCCAGTGAAATATCACTGGTCAAACGCTGGCGATTACTCGCCGCCGGATCAACTTCCATGGTAATAATCCCGGAACTGGGGAAAGACATGGACACCATGGTATCGATGCCATTAATTGATCTTAACTCCTGCTCAATGGGTGTAATAATCAGCTGTTCAATTTCTTTGGGTGACGCACCGGGGTAATAAACATCCACCTGGATACGATCCATGTTTACGTTTGGAAACGCTTCACGATTAATAGTCACTGCAGCATAGATACCTATACCCAGTAAAAATATCGAAACCAGATTAACCAGCAGGCCACGTGTTACCAGAAAACGAATAATAGCGTGCATCAACTACTCCTCCGCTTCCAGAAATGAATAATCCGGTAATTTAATATTTTTCCACAACTCTCCCAGTAGCAGACTTAAATTATACTGACGTTTATTGAGTTCTATTTTCTGTAATTCATACGCCAGCATAGCCTGCGACAGATGTGATTCAAACTGTATTAACTGATCGGTGTCGGTTCTGCCATCTTTGTAACGCTGCTCGGCTTCTTTTAATTTTTTCTGTTCACTGGTGACACTAAGCTGGTAGGCCTGAACAGTCTGCTGACTGACTTTGATTTCCATTAATAAACTCGACAGATCATAATAAAGATCTTCCATAATCTGTTTTTTATTTTGTAGCGCCACACTGCGATCCAGTTGCGCCTGATAAATTTCTGCATCATAACCGGATTTATCCAGACCACGTTTAAATTCGAGACTGACGCCACCAAATATTTCTGACTCACTCTGACTGCCGGTAACAGTATCACCACCATAGGTCTGATTACCCAGCACCATGAGTAGATCAAGATTATCTTTTTTTGCATCACGACTCAGCTTAATAGCTGTGTCCACCAGTTTTAACTGTTCATTCACTTTTAAAATTGCTGGACTGCGTAAACTTGCCTGTTGAAACAAATCATCATGTGACTGATCAGGTAATGAATCACTATTGTCTATCACCAGTTCCAGCGTATCTGACCAGTCACGTCCCATTAAACGATTCAGTGCAATGCGTTGTTGTGTCCATCTAATCTGCAAACTCTGGTATTCAGCCTGCTGACCGCTGAGTTGAGCATTCACCTGTAAAATATCCTTGTCTTCTGACAGGCCAAGACCGGAGCGGTCTTTTATATACGTTTGCAGCCGTTTTGTTCTTGCGATTGCCTGTTGAGTATTATGAATGCGCGACTGTGTAGTCGATGCAGCAATATATAAATCAATTAACTGTGTCGCCAGCTTGTCATGCATGGCCTGTTGTTCAGCCGAACTGATCATCTTACTGACCATTGCTTTTTCTTTCGCCTGGCTGAAGGCAGGATTATCAGCACCTTTGGCAAGTGGATGGCGATACTTTAAATCAAGACTCGATGTCACAGACGGGTTTGGCAATACAGGACTGAAGGTGGTGGTAGCATCTTCACGACTCAGGCTTGCATTAAGTGACAATGTCCCACCGGACTCAAGACTGCGTCCCAGATTACCTGAAACATCCACGCGATCTGTGGGCGTACCAAATAATGACATGTTTCTGGAAATACCACCCTTGCCAGATAATTGCCAGGCAAGCTGACTTTCAACTCTTATTGCATCCTGTCGAGCACGTTCAACCTGAATAGCGGCTGCTTTTAATGAGGGGTAATGATCAATAACTTTTTGCAGAATCTGATTTAGATTCATAGTCTGGGCTGACACGGAAGCCGTTGTCAGCCCAAGATGCAGACACAATACGATGCCTGTCATTAATTTCATACATCAAACCTTTGATCTTTGATTAAACTTTTTAAAATAAATTTAATATGCATATCGACATATTCATCGGATAAATAATCATCATCAAAAGGCTTGAGAGAATGTTGCCATATAGTGGCATAGACTAACGGCGCAATAATTAATCGGGCAACCGACTGGGTTTCAACCAGATTAAATTCACCCGTCACCACCCCCTTGCTAACCACATCGGTAAACAGTTTTCGTGCTCGTTTGACCACGGTATCAACAAAGAACTGGGCTAACTCAGGAAAATTACCGGATTCAGAAATTACAATTTTGGGAATGGCCGACAACCGTGTTTCACCGACATTGGTCCACCAGGCACGAATCAGCTGTCGAAGTAAATGATCGGTTGGCCCCTGATAACTGGCCACAAATGCTTCCACTTTGTCAATTTCGGGTGAAATCATTTCCTGCACCACAGCATGAAAGATACTTTCTTTACTTTCAAAATAGTTATACAGCGTGCCCTTTGATATACCCGCTTTTTTCGCCACATCATCCATTCGGGTTGCGGCAAAACCTTTTTCAGTAAACAGCTCTAAAGCGGCATTGAGGATTTCGTCAGGGCGATCTTCTTTGCGTCGTTTCCAGCGTGAAGACTGATCTAATAAGGGGTTAGAGAAAACCATAGCATCATCCTTAATAACTGACTGACCAGTCATTAAATAATAGAATCAGCCGCTTGTCCAGCGAATTATTGGTCCTCCTCCTCTTCCCGCTGTTCTTTTTGCAACTCCCAGAGATTGGCATAAAGCCCTCTAGAATCAATAAGTTGCTGATGACTACCCTGCTCAACAATGCGCCCTTTATCCATTACCAGGATTTGATCGGCATCAACAATTGTTGAAAGTCTATGCGCTATGACCAAGGTGGTATGCTGCTCTGCCACTTCCTTAAGGGATGAGAGGATTATTTGTTCGGAATGGGAATCCAGTGATGAGGTCGCTTCATCAAACACCAGTATGCGGGGATTTTTCAGTATGACCCTGGCAATGGCAACACGCTGCTTTTCTCCACCGGACAGTTTCAGTCCGCGCTCACCCACCACCGTGTCATACCCCCTGGGTAAATGTTCGATGAAGTCATGAATATTGGCCAGTCTGGCAGCACGTTTAACATCGGCCTCGGAAGCGTCGGGATGAGCGTACTGTATATTGTGATAGATAGTGTCATTAAACAGCACTGTATCCTGAGGCACGATACCGATAGCCTGACGCAAACTGACCTGACTCACCTGCCGCACATCCTGACCATCGATGGTAATGCTGCCTGCCGTGACATCATAAAAACGAAACAGCAATCGGGCCAGCGTGGACTTGCCGGCACCGGACGGCCCAACCACTGCGATCTTATGACCACTGGGAATTTCCAGGCTGACATCATGCAGGATTTGACGATCCGGGCTATAGGCAAAATCGACATGATCAAACTTCACGACCGCATTAGTTACCGTGAGCGACTGCGCCTGATCCCGGTCTTCAATTTCCGGCGCTGTATCGAGTAATTTAAACATCAGATCCATGTCAGCCATGGCATGTTTCATAGAACGATAAATAATGCCCAGAAAGCCCAGCGGAATAAACAGCTGCAGCATCATGGCATTGACCAGCACCAGATCACCCAGACTCATGTCACCATCGAGCACACCCTGTGAGGCATAAATCATAATCAGGGTGACTCCCAGCGCTATGATGCCACCCTGGCCAAAGTTCAATAAGGCCATGGAACTGGTACTTTTAACGGCCGAGTCTTCCCATTGGGTCAAGGTATCGTTATAACGGTTAAGCTCGTAAGCTTCATTATTAAAATACTTCACGGTTTCATAATTAATCAGACCATCAATCGCCTGGGAATTGGCATTTGAATCATGGGCATTCATTTCATGACGAAAATGCATACGCCATTCGGTTACCGCCATGGTGTAACCAATATAGATAACCACGGTACCAAATGTAATCAGTGCAAAATGTGCATCGTATTGACTAAATAAAATAATCGCCACCAGTGCAAATTCAATCAGGGTGGGAATGATATTGAAGGTTAGATAATTTAGTATTGATGACAGACTGCGTGTGCCACGCTCCAGATCCCTGGAAATACCGCCGGTTTTACGTTCAAGATGAAACTTTAATGATAAGTCGTATAAATGTTTTACCACCCGGGTAGAAATATCCCGCATCGCCCGGTAACGAACCCGGGCAAACACCGCATCACGCAATTCACTGAACATGACATTCATCAGTCGCAATGCGCCATAACCGAGTAACAGACTTAAAGGCAGTGCGGCACCAATAGCCTGTGGACTCTTCAGCACCAGATCCAGCTGATCGACAATTTGTTTGAGTATCAGTGGTATGCCAACAATGGCAAATTTAGCCAGCATCAACGATAACAGGGCAAACAATACCCGGCCTTTATAACTCCAGAGAAAAGGCAGCATCCGTTTAATATTGGACAGATCTTTGCGTTCAGCGTGTGGCGCTTCCGTGGGGCGGAAATTTACGTACATTATTGTTAACTATTAAAATAAACAGCGCTAGAGTATAAATAGATATTGCTCGTTACAATACAGTTTGTGGAATAATAGCGAAATTAAATTACAAAAATCGATATAACCCTATGATTGCCCATAATTACAACAAGGTCATGGCCCTGCTGCTTTCAGTCTGTATTTTAGCTGCCTGTTCAGATACGCCATCAGCCAGAGATAAAGACAGACCCGCCCATCTGGTGGAAACCACAACGGTCACACTGAAAGATATTAGCCTGCAGACCACATTGCCCGGCACTCTGGAAGCCTTTCGTACGGTTCATATCTTTAACCAGGAACAGGGCCTGCTAAAAAACCTGCCTATCTATGAAGGTGACAAGGTTAAACAGAATGACCTGCTGGCATCTCTGGATGACGCCTTAATCAAATCGGATCTCAACAAAGCCACGGCGACACTGAAACAGGCAGAACTGGATCTCAAACGCTTACATAATCTGGTGCCACGCAAGCTGGCATCAGAAGATCAGATTGCCAAAGCCAAAACCGCTGTTCAGATTGCACGGGCTGATGTTGATCATAATCAGACACGACTCAATCAAACCCAGATAATGGCACCTTTTGAAGGCATTATCAGTGAGCGACTGGTAGAGCCCGGGGATGTTATTCCTTTATACACTCACATGCTGACACTGATTGACACCTCAAGTTTAAAAGCCCGGATTTATGTCTCTGAACTTTTGTTACCGTTAATTAATCTGGATGATCCTGTATTTATAAAAATTGATGCACTCGGTGATCAGACATTTAACGGTTATGTAAAACGCATTTATCCCACCATCGATGCCGATACACGTAGAGGCGTTGTCGAAATCAATATCAGTCCTGTACCTGCCGGGGCACTTCCCGGTCAGCTGTGCCGCATTACACTGGCAACCGAAAACAAACCCCGGCTGATGATTCCTTTTGATGTTATTCGTCATGACAACCAGGGCACCTATGTTTTCAAGATTGAAAATAATAAAGCCAGACGCGTCAACATTAGAACCGGCGTACAACATAATGAAGACATTGAGATTATCGAAAACCTGAATGAGAATGATATTGTCGTCAGCAAAGGTTTCTTTGGTCTGGAAGATGACAAAGACATAACGACAAAATAATATGAAAAGACGCTTCAGAACAGGAGGACTTGCAGCCTGGTCCATCAACAGGCCCATCGCAGTCAGCATGCTGGCACTGGCTATTATTGTCATTGGCCTGTTTTCACTTGAACGTTTAAAAATTGATCTGTTACCCAAAATCATTTATCCCGATATACGTGTCCGCATTATTGATCCCGGCGTACCGGCACGTATCATGGAAGATCAGATTACCCGTCAACTGGAAGAACAGCTGGCCATTACCGAAGGTGCCATTGTGGTTCAATCGGACACCTCAGAAGGTCGCAGTGCTGTTGGTCTGAGTTTTCCCTATGGCATGGACATAGATGTTGCTTTACGTGAAGCCAGTACACGACTGGATCGTGCCAAACGCTTTTTACCCACCACCATTGATCCGCCAACAATATACAAACGCGATCCTTCACAGATACCGGTACTGGAACTGGTGGTTAGTTCTGCCAAAAGAGATCCGGTAGAACTTAGAAGCTGGGTTGATTATGAATTTTCAAAATGGTTTTTAAATGTTGACGGAGTTGCAGCAACTGAAGTGGGTGGCGGGCTGATACGCGAAATCCAGATTATTATAGATCAGGAAAAACTGGCCTCCGCAGGATTTAATCTTGATGACATTATCAGCACTTTTCAGAAAGAAAATATTGATATCGCCAGCGGTACCCTGTACATGTATAACCGCCAGCTCAGCACCAGAACCAAAGGCCGGTTCAATAATGTTGATGAAATTAAAAATCTACCCCTGTTAAGCAGCGACAAAAAACTGATCGACGAAGCCGTTCGCCTGGGTGATGTTGCAACCATCATTGATACCCATGAAGATGAGCAGTTACGCGTCAGACTCAATGGTGTACCCGGCATAAAAATATCTATTCAGAAACAACCCCAGGCGAATACAGTTTCTGTGGTAGATAATGTCCTGGAAAAACTGGAATGGTTTAAACAGCAAAAACTGTTACCCGAAGACATCGTCATCAAGAAAGTTGATGATCAGTCAACCTATGTGCGTTATTCATTACGCAATGCTTCTATGGCCGCTCTCTCTGGTGCACTACTGGCGATGTTAATTGTTTATATCTTTCTTAATGATATTCGTCGCACACTGATTGTATCCAGCGCCATACCGCTGGCCATTTTGATTACCCTCTCAATTATGGATTTTGCCGGTCTGACGCTTAACATTATGTCATTAGGTGGACTGGCCCTGGGCATTGGTATTTTACTGGATAACACTATTGTTATGCTGGAGAACATATCCAGACATCAGAAAACAGATCCTGATAAAGAAAATTCAGCCATTAACGCAGCAGCAGAAGTCACCAGTGCCATCACTGCATCCACCACCACTAACCTGGTAGCCGTCGTACCCTTTTTATTTATTGGCGGATTAATAGGCCTGTTATTCAGCGAACTCATTATTACCTTATCCGCTGCCATTGCCGCATCACTGCTGGTGGCATTAACCCTGGTGCCAGCCCTGGGTGCAAGAATTGACAGCAGAGAAGAAAAGGAGAGTAAATTTAGTCATCTGTTTGCTCATTTACAAACACACTATGTGCAAAAATTAACTACAGTATTAGCCTATCCCGGCCGTTTATTTATAATCGTAATTCCTCTGTTTTTGCTTGGCGTATATTACATTTATGAGTCTAAAGAAATATTCTTTCCTGATATGGATGAGGGTCGAATATCCGTTTCGATTACTGCAGACCCCGGCACTCGCCTGGAAGAACTTGACAGCACACTAAGCAGGATTGAACAGTTCATTCTTACCCAGAATGAAGTCGATACTGCCTTTACCATATCTGGCGGATCAATATTTGGACGATCTGAATACGTAAGCAGTAATCGGGGATCAATAAAAATCCAACTTAAACCCATGCAGGAACGGAACATTGAAAGCAAAGCATGGGTCGCAAAAATACAGAAAGAAATAACAGCGATGAAACTCGCCGGCTATAAAATAAATATGCGTGTCACCGGTGTTCGCGGCATACACACAGGCAGAGGTGATGATGATATAAGTCTGCGTGTTCAGGGACCGGATATTAATGTACTCACTGAAATCGGCGGTAAAATTATTAATGAAATAAGAGATATTCCCGGTGTTACCAATCTTGTACATAGTTATGAAGAAACGATTGAAGAACTGGTACTGAATATTGATCGAGAGCGCGCCATAGACCTTGGTATACACGCCAGCGATATTGGTAATGCCCTGAATGTCGCCCTCAATGGGAAAGTTATTTCAGATTTTATTGACGGTGACAGGCAATTTGATATTCGTATTCGGCTGGACAAAACCATCACACGCTCAACGGCCGATATAGAAAATATTATTATTGATACTCAGAACAAAAAAACCATACATATCAGAGATGTTGCCAGTGTGGAAATACTGCCAACACCCAGCACTATAAAACGTGACAACCAGCGCCGTATTGTCGAGATTTCTGCTTCACTCAAAAAAGATGCAAACTTACTCGATACCATGAATGCCATTAATAGCAAACTGGAAGACTTTCCATTACCCAATGGTTACAGCCTGTATGATGGCGGCTCGCTTGATGCTATCAGAGAAGGTCAACGCATTGGCCTTATCTTACTGATACTGGCATTATTTCTGGTTATTGTCGTTATGGCGGTTCAATATGAATCACTAAAGAATCCCTTCATTATTTTATCAGGCGCATTATTCACTACCATTGGCATCGCATTTGGCCTGGAATTTTTTCTTCACCAGGAAATGTCCATGCCGGCAAAAATCGGCATTATTATGCTCGTGGGTATTGTTGTTAATAACTCGATAGTTCTGGTCGAGCAAATTGAAATCCAGAGGGAAAATGGCCAGGATATTCTGGCGGCTATCAAGGAAGCTGCACGATTAAGATTACGCCCCATTCTGATGACCACTTTAACCACGGTTATGGGTATGCTGCCCCTGGCCATCGGACTCGGCGAAGGTTCAGAAATGCTGCATCCAATGGCAACCATCATTGTATTCGGGCTTAGCTTTGCCATGCTGGTATCATTATTTATTATCCCGGTCATTTATATGCTGCTTCACAGGGAGCGCCTGTTTTGAATGAGTGGAAGACAGCATCAGATGGCCCCCTTAAACTAAACAGCAATGAAATTGATATCTGGTTATTCCATTTAAATACTTCACCACCCCGCATCAAGCACTTTTACCCTTTACTGTCCGATGACGAAAAAGAACGCAGTGAAAAATTCATAAATTTCATACACCGTAAACGTTTTATTGCATCACATGGATTTATGCGCAGTACATTATCACGCTATACAGGAATACCCGCTGAAAAGCTGGTTTTTAAAAAAGCTGACAATGGCAAACCATTTCTCGCAATTGATAACAACTCACCCGCCATACGCTTTAATCTGAGTCACTCTCACAACATGGCCCTGCTCGGTGTCTGCCTTGAAAATGAACTGGGGGTTGATATTGAATATATGGAACGAAAAAATGACTGGCGAGGTATCATCAAACGTTTTTTTACTGATGTTGAGCAAACCAGTATTTTTTCTTTAGCCGACGACCAGCAACAGAATGCTTTCTTTAAAACATGGACGCGCAAAGAAGCTCACATGAAAGTCACCGGTCAGGGACTACGTTTGTCACCAACCCAGTTCACTGTCAGCACACCACCCGACAAACCTCAATTAATTAGCTATATCAAGGATGACACTGTTGATATTAACCAATGGTCTATGTCAGATATTGAAATGCCAGAACTGGCTAATCAGTATTGTGCCTGTTTATCGTATCAGGGGATTATAAACAGGATAAATCAGTACATCTGTATTTAGCTGGACACAAAAAAATAATTTTTATAACTATTCACACTCAACAAGAACAACCGATATATTATCATGACCGCCATTATCATTAGCAGCCGCAATCAACTCATCGACTTTTAGCTTTATATCCATATCAGATGCCAGTATCTGTTCAATAGCATCATCGCTTAGGCAGTTAGTTAAACCGTCGGAACACAACAGATAAATATCCCTGCTTTGAAGATTCAGATTGTAAGTGACAATATCAATATCACCTTTAATGCCCAGCCCTCTGGTTAACACATGATGATAGGGTGACATGCTTGCCTGATCATCAGTTAAAACACCGTCATCAATCATTTGTTGCGCAACCGTATGATCCTTGCTCAGTTGATTCAAACAATTATCACGCCAGCCATAAAGCCTTGAATCACCCAGATAGGAAAATCCTGCTGTATCATCTATCGCGACCAGCATAACAACCGTGGTAGCCATGGATGCCAGACGTTCATCTTCTCCCTGTTGTTGTTTTATTTCCTGATTAGCCAGCTGTATGGCTTTGTCAATATTCTGCAAACACCAGTTATCCGAATAACCCGCCCCACTGTTTGCCAGCATAACCGCTTTTCTGAAATGTTCTTCAATAACATTAACTGCCAGTTTACTGGCAACATCACCACCTGCATGACCACCAACGCCGTCAGCAACAATAGCCAGCAGCTGCGATGGTTTATTAAATTGATTAAAACAGATGCTGTCCTGATTATTTGCCCGGACCTTTCCCCTGTCAGTTCCACCATATACATTTATTTTAATCATGCAATTTCCCTATGGAGCGCCTTTTCTTAATGCAGCAGCCATCTCCTTACCACTTGCATAGCGACTATCTGCTTTCTTCTGTAACGCCTTGTTAACAATACGCGTTGCACTGGATGGCAAATCGGAACGCACTTCACGAATGGGTTTATGTTTATCATGCGTTATCTGATAGGCGAGACTGGCGATACTATCAGCGGAAAAGGGCAATTCTCCTGTCAGCAACTGATAGAAACTGATACCGAGAGAGTATATATCCGCATGGCCATCAACATTGGTACCGGTCATTTGTTCCGGCGCCATATAAGCAGGACTACCCATAAAACTTCCGGTTCGGGTTTTGGCTGAATCTGTAATACGTGCTATACCAAAATCGGTAATTTTAATTTTACCTGTTTTCCGATCATACATAATATTACTGGGCTTGATGTCGCGGTGCACAATATTCTGTCCATGGGCATAATCCAGAGTTTCTGCAACATCCGCAATGATATTGTAAACTTCAGCAACCGGTAATAACTTGCCTTTTACCGCATAGTCACTCAAAGGTACGCCTTGCGCATAATCCATGGCAATAAAAGCAAAATCTTTTTCATCACCCACATCATAAACAGTAACAATATTTGGATGACTTAAACGACCCGCTGCTTCGGCTTCTCTAAAGAATCGTGACTTAATGGTTTTAATGTCAGTATCACTGAACATATTATATTCCAGTGTTTTAATCGCTACCTGACGATTTATTTTTGGATCCTTGCCCAGATAAACTACACCCATGGCACCACGTCCCAGTTCTTTCTCCAGTTCATAGCGACCCAGCACGGGTAACTGCAACCCAAGATCAGGCATAACCAGTGTCTTGGTAGCCGAACCGGGAGTAAGAATTTCTGTTGCGGTTCCAGAAACATTGGTTAAGGATGCTAAACGCTTGGCAATATCCTTGTAACCTTTATGTCTGACATTGATTTCACTGTATAACTGCAATGCCTTGTCATACTCTCGGCGTCGTTCATAACCCAGACCAATTTCATACATTTTCTCCAGTACATCTTCGGTCGGTTTACATTTCAACAGACTATAAAGCGCTTTATCATGATCGCCCTGTTCAAACTGGTACTGACCCAGATGCCAGAGCGCTTCATGCGTCTGTAATCTTAAATGGTTAATGCTTGCATCATTATGCTGTTTTATTAATACGACAATATGTCCGGCAACCAGATATAGATATACACATACAAATGGCATCCAGAAACCTTTAATAACAAACAGCCCGTACTGAGAAACCAGAATAAAGGTAAATAATAAAATCGACGTAACATAGGCAGTAGTTCTACCCATGCTTGGCACAACTTTTAGCAAATAAAACAAAACCAGAATCAACAAACAAATATTTAACCAGTATGCCCAGGTTGGAACTTTATAAAATGACTGACTCATTAAACTTGTCAGATTATGAGTTAATGCCTGTACAGCAGAATCATTTTCGTGACCAATGATAAACACCCTGTTTTTGATTTTATCTGTCGATAATTTGAGCGCATCTTCCAGTGAAATAAATGTCTTTTCAGGCAGGTGCCCGGTGAACATTGAGTAATACATCATCACATGACCACTGATATCCGTATTAATCACGCCAAAATCAAGTTGCAGGACACCATCGTCATTCCAGACCATTTTATTTGCTTTTTTAAACCTGGAAAATAAAGCCAGGCTGATATCAGGAATATTGGTACCCGATTCAGACTCCTGCCAGATCAGTGGCTGACGTGCAGTCACCGTGGTCTTTACTGTTGGTAATCGTTCATAGGGGAAGTTGTTATCCAGGGCATAAACTGAAATCGATTCCATGGAAGGTAAAAACACCTCGGCAAGTGTCTTCACCGCAATATGAGTATCCGTTGTTTCAGTTTGCAATTTACCCGTCGAATAATAATCGGATTTGCTGGTCGCTTTAATGGCAAGCTGAATATTGTGCCTGCTCAATAATTGAGCAAGATGACTGAGACTGGACTGGCTAGACGCCCATTGACTTCCAACCTCTGTAGCCTCTTTGTTGTCAGTCTCGACAATTTGGTAATCCAGTGAAGGCAATTGATCTAGAAACAGACCGACACCTGCAGCTTTAGACTTACCTAATTTACTAACTAACCAGCTCAGCTGATTGATCTCATCCGGGTTAGTCATTAGTGTTTCCGGCAGCCTAATCAGGGTGATATGGTCGACAGGAACAGGTTCAGGCAGCAGAAAGCTGGCCACCCGGAACATCTGACTGTCCGACCATTCCACCCAGCTATAGCGCATGCCTAGCATGGCCCAAATAAGCCCTGCTAATAAAACTAAACCGGTAAGGGATTTAAAACTGATATGACCTGCTCTGGAAATGACCGTACCCTGATAAATTCTAATGAAATATGAATGTATTTTAGCTGTTATTTTGTTAAATGGGGTAAGACACTGATAATTCCCACAAATTTGTATAATTTCTAATCAAAACTATACTAGTCATACTTAAAACCATATTTAATAAAAGGGATAAAGCCCGGATCAGCACTATTGATATAACAGTTATTTAAAGCACAAATTGAAAATCCGTCGATATAAACATTAACGTTTTAAAAGGAGGTAAGGATAAATGAGTGAACGTATTTACCTGATTATTGCTGGCCTGGCCTTACTGATAATTTTATATCTGGATATGGACAACCTAATCTATGGTTATATTGGTATATTATTTTTCGAAGGCATAACCAACTGGCGCATTCCAAAAGTGGTCAGTAAAATACGCTACAGAAATGCCTGCCTTATACCGCAATATATAAATCAGAATTACAAAATCAATATTGAAGCCGAGCAGGCATTAAGGCTTATTCTTGCCAGTATGCTAATCATTAGCTATATAGCGATCCCCAATCAGGCCTGGTTCTTACCCTGGTTTCTAGGTGTAATGCTAACATTTGCAGGCATTTCCAGATTCTGTCCTATGGTAATGACATTAAAATGGATAGGACTTAAATGAAAGAAGATTTATCCAATACCTGGAAAATTAGTATCGCCGTAAAAATCGCAGCACCTATCTTATGGTTAATTATCATTTCCAGTGTTCTATTTTCAGCTATTGTTCAGCAGGATGTTGAAAGAAACCTTGCCTCCAGCATCAATCACAATGCTGAAGTACTGTCTCATGAAGTAGAAGAAATTATTAATTTTAGTGAATTAACTGAAGATCATATAAATACAACTCGAAGCCATATTGAATTATTACTCAATAAATTTAACTTTAGTTATATTGAATTTTATCTTGCCGATAAACTTGTTCTAATAGGCAAGAAAGCCACAAATCATGACCATATAACCCTGGATATTGCATCAAAAAAAGAAAAAATTGATCTCAAAATATACCACCAACCCATAGCTGATCAAATTGCTGACGAACGTAAAAAAACATTATTTACAGTAGGTCCGATTTTTATAGCATTTGGACTTGTACTTGCATGGCTTATCCGATTTGTAGTTATCAAACCCCTTCTGGAACTGGTTGATGCTACCCAAAAGATTTCCGATGGTAACATGGAATTACGTATCCATAGCCATCGCGAAGATGAATTTGGCTCACTCGCCAAATTCTTTAACCAGATGATGGATCACCTGAATGAAAACCAGCATAAACTTTTAATCACTGCTGAAGAGGCGCAACAGGCTAATCGAGCTAAAAGTACTTTTCTTGCTAATATGAGCCATGAGCTACGCACCCCTCTGAATGCAATTATTGGATACTCTGAACTGCTACTTGAGGAAGCAAAGAAAGTTGCTGATCAACAACGAATTAATGATTTAAATAACATTCATATATCCGGTACACATTTATTATCACTGATTAATGATGTACTGGATATATCAAGAATTGAAGCCGGTAAGATGGAAATCTACCTGGAAGAAGAAACCATTGGTGTTTTAATAAATAATGTTATCTTTACCTGCAAATCTCTGATTGATAAAAACCATAATACACTGACCATCAATATGCCGGGCATATCGGATATCGTAATGACATCCGATATTACAAAAGTCCGCCAGATTTTAATTAATTTAATTAGTAATGCCTGTAAATTCACTACTAATGGCCAGATCATACTTGATGTTAATGTAGAAAATGAACAGGTAAATTTCATTATTACTGACACAGGAATCGGCATCAACGACGACCAGATAGAAAAAATATTTCATCCATTTCAACAGGCAGACTCATCCACAACTCGTAAATTTGGTGGTAGCGGATTAGGCCTGTCCATCAGTCGACATTATGCCGAAATGATGAATGGTGAACTTAATATTGATAATAAAAACACCCATGGCTCAAAATTTATTTTGAGACTCCCACTCACCATAACTGGAACCTCAAGTAAATAAAAAACAATCGATGGAATTATTTTATGCTCACAATATTAGTTGTAGAAGATAATGCCTTAAATCGTGACATGCTATCGCGCCGATTACAAATGGAAGGCTACAAAGTAGAGACTGCTATTAATGGTCTGCAGGCCATTGAAACAGCAAGGACCCTGCTTCCGGATTTAATATTAATGGATCTGGATCTGCCTGTTATAAATGGCTGGGAAGCAACAAAAACATTAAAAGCTGATACTGTTACCCTGGATATTCCAGTCATCGCGCTTACCGCCCATGCATTCAATGAAGACAGAAAACAGGCCATCGAAGCCGGATGTGATGACTATGACACCAAGCCCGTCGATTTCCCACGCTTACAGGAAAAAATGCAGGCTTTACTAGAGGGTGAAAAATTGAGGGCAATCACTCGCTGACATAATTGTATTGTGTCACGTGATCTTTAACTATGCCCTTCTTGAGGACTTTAAAAACATCTTTATCAAAAACAATCTTACAAGGCGCCGAGAAGCCACAATCGAACATAATTTCACCGTCTATCCTGCGAAAAACATCGATATGGGCAATAATTTTTTCATCCAGAACACCAAACGTGTCCTTAATATAAGCACTGCCTGCAGACTGCTTATTAACAACCTGAAACACCTCACGGATAGCCTCTGGTGTCACTGTCTTTGAGTAGGGATAAGGAATATAAAGCCGTATAAACCGGTTATCGCGATAGAACTTTACATAATGACTTTTACCGCTCATTTCGGCCATATCACCATCATTTTGCTCACGGCTAAAATAACCGGAATAAATCACCACATCGACATCTTCCTGTGCGGATGAAATATCCGAGAATACAATAGCTGACAGCATTAAAAACATGGTTATAAAAAGACCGCGATTCTTCATTAGCATAAACCCTGACTCAGTTAAGATTGGTTATTGATCCACCATACAGCCGTAAGATTAGAACATGCGCTTTATCTTGGTGCAAGGCATAGCCTATGGTATATTTTCATGCTGTAACCTGTAAATATGATCAGGTTCCGGCAGTTATATGCCATAGTCTGTTAATTTAACCGGATATTAATTTAAACCCCCATACACCTGATTGACTTATGATAAAAAACGTTAAAAAATTCGTTGGCATCTGTCTATTTTTACTATTTACAGGCCTGTTTGCTCAGCTGAATGCTCAAGACCTTGAGCAAAACACAACCACAGCAGCCAGTAGCAACCAACAGATATTTACCCAGGCACAAACATCAGTTTCAGGTAATCAATCTATCACAGCTAAATCACCAGAAGCCAAAAGAGAGCTGTCGATGTTTTTTAAAATCGGCATAGCACTCAACATCATCATGTTAACCGCCTACATAACCTGGGCCGTTCGACAATGGCGCCAATCAAATAATAAAAAAGACCAATGAGTAAAATTCAAACAAGAATAATCATTGCATTATTTGCATTTATCATTGCTCTCGCCTCAATGGTTTTCGTCAAACAACCTGCGCAGCCATTACCTGCTGAACTAATTGCCGTGGTTCGGCCCAAAGCAGTAACCTTAAAAGAATTTTCACTGACCAACCAGCATAACCAGACTTTCACTCTCGAACAGTTAAGAAATCGTCAGTCACTGATATTTTTTGGTTACACATCATGTCCAGATATATGCCCGACCACATTATCGACATTAAATATTCTGTTTAAGTTACTTGAGAAAAAAAAGGCCAGCGGGAATTTACAGGTGGTATTTATTTCGGTTGATCCGGAACGGGATAACATTGAAAAACTCAATGCCTATATGAACTACTTTAATGAGGACTTTATCGCAGCCACTGGCAATAAAGATGAAATAGACAAAGTCGCCAAACAATTCAATGCGGCTTATTTCATTGAAAATGACAATGCCGGTGAGAATTATCTGATCAGCCATGCCAGTTCAATTTTCCTGGTTAATCAGGAGACAAAAATTATTGCTTCATTCTCACCACCGCATAATCCGGATATTTTAGCCGAACAGTATTTGAAAATACGCGAGTTTTTTAATTTCAAATAACAGATTTTTTCTAGCCAGCACATAGAAATATATATATTATGCTACTCTTCTCTGTAAATTTTTGTCTAATATAAAGAAGGTCAATGGACATAATCCCCTATCTCCCAACTTTTCAGGCAATTCTGAATCTGATTTCTGCTACCCTGATAGGCTGCGGTTACTTTTTCATTCGTAATAAAAACAAATCAGCACATCGTACCTGCATGACGTCAGCATTAATCGTCTCAAGTTTCTTTCTGGTATCCTATTTTTATTATCACTGGTCAGTTGGCAATGTCCCCTTTGCAGGACAGGGTCTGATACGCCCTGTTTATTTCAGCATTCTATTTAGCCATATTCTGCTGGCACTGAGCATGCTCGCTCTAATTCCAGTAACAGTAATACTGGCTATCAAAGGAAACACCCGCACACATAAACGATTTGCACGTGTGACTTTTCCTATATGGTTTTATGTTTCTGTTACTGGCGTTATAATTTATCTGCTGGTTTTTCACTTTTATCCAGCGCAGTAAATATACTGACTAATTCCAGGTTTATTGATATAAAATATTGCTTTTTCCGGCGATCTATTGAAATATCAGGTTTAATTTAATCGTTATCAAATATTTTTTAAATCAGCATTTAAGGCCCTAACAATGGAAATGATTTATTTTACAGTAGCAGCAGTTGTCCTCTATGGCGTATCCGACTGGATTCTCAACCAGATTGAAATCCGGCATGGTGCACGACTGGAAAATCGATCACTGATATTTTTTGTTATTATTGGCACACTATCAGTTATTTCATTTTATGTTATTCAAAATCTTTACATAAAATCTGATACCACCGTTACACCAGAAAACACTCAAATTGAGCAGGTCGTACAGCCTGTAATCCCGCAGCAATAATAATTAAATGACTGCTAAGAAGACTTACGAGCAGATGGCCAGATAGACTGAAACACAATAATAAGAAACAGAATACCGCCAACGATAGCAATCATGCCACCCAGCCCCATCAATCCCATACCGGCAATTTTTTCAATACCATCTAATTGCTGAGCAACACCTGCCGTTTTTCTCTGCACGCCATATCCACCTGACCAGGCCAGTCCCAATACATGCATAAATTGCCCTGATCCATAAATAACAGGTTGCCATTTAACCAGCTTACCCTGTGGTTTTGTAAATCCAAGCCCTGGTAAAAGATGAAACGTAATACCCATAAAGGCGAGCGTAACTGCCACAATAGAACCATGATAATGGGCGGGTATAATGACATTACTACCACTGATCATGTATCCAATGACACCACCCATGGCAAATAATAATATCGAAAACAAAAGCGCATTACCTGCGGCACTTTCTTCCGGCATAGATTTGGCGCCTGCAAATAAACTGTAAATGATCATTACGCCGACAGGTGCTGCTGCCAGCCCACCCCCAAACTTCATGATCAGACTAATTATTTCCAGGTGATCAGCTGAACCAACATCAAATAAAATATACACCAGTGGCGTCATCAGTACTGGCAACAGGCCAATGGCAAATAGCATCAATACTATTCTGGGTGTTATCTGCAAATGGATACCGGAAAAGGTTGCCAGACACAGCCATGCAACCAGCATAAGCTGAACATGAACAAACTGAACTGTGTGTCCTGCCCCCCAGAAAAGCAGTTCATAATAATACTCACCTTCTGCTGTCGCTGGCATTCCATACCAGGATGCCAGCAGTGCCGCTATCGCAACCACAGCGGAAATCAATGCGGTGTATAAACCAAAACGAATGGCCCCTTCCCCACTGATAATCGCCCCCACCGGGTTTGAAAAAAACAGACCTCGCAGGACAAGCACAGCAAAACCCAGACCAAATAAGCCCAGGCCAGCAAAGAAAACAGGATCGCGCAGTACAGGCACATAATTATTCATAAATGGCATACCCGCTCCCAGGAATGGCGCCAGAATAATAATCAACATCCCGGTTGCTGATAAAAATAAAGCCAGCCAGCCGCACTTGAAACAGGCTGCACGACTATTCAATGTCCAGAACATACCCGCATAGGCCAGAAACCAGACCAGAACAGTGAGATCAACATGCACTACCAGTGCTGTATGAAAAAAATCAGTCCAGGGCACTATATCCTGAAAGAATGGTGTTCTTGAAAGGACAATAAGAATGGTAAACAGACCCGCTATCAGTAAAGAACTGATCGCCAGTAATAACCAGGCAATACTCATTCTGCGGTTTTTATTATCTGTGGGCAGTGTCAGAACAAAATTGTCAGCCATCGCATTATAAGAATGCATATCTTCTTTCATAACAGATGGATACTCTGGGGTTAATCAGGCACTAGATTGATTGATACAACTAATAGTATCTAATCTGTCTGCCATATAGAAATACTCGAACCGTTTCAATAATGAAAATTTAAAACACATTAAAACCACCTATCTCTGATTTAAACTCTATAACCAGATGCTGTTCGGGCGCCAGGGTTATTTCCTGTTCAAGCTGATAGATTGGGCCTTCAACTTTAACATCATCGTTCAACCAGACAGTGAGTTTATGTTTTCCCGCCGGTGCTCTGATATTTTCATAAATATCTATACCCTGATCTTTATACAAGCCAAGTGGTGGCGCAGTTTTACTAAAAATCACCTTATCATCTAACTTGAGTTCCATAATAATCGGTGAACGCTCACGGGGACAATCCATGGGTTTACGCATATTAGGTGGCAATTTAAGCAAGTCTTCCTGAGAATATTTTACACAGGCACGTACATGTTTACCGACATGACCGAGGGTAAAAGTAATCATGGCCTGATTTTCGTCAAGATGATGATAGGAAGGATACAATGAAAAATACCCGACCAGCCCCATGAACAGAGCATAATTAAAAATCTGTAATGGATAGCGTATAAATTTTTTCATGACCCACCTTCATTCACGGATTCATGATCAGCATCAAGTTGCTGAAGACTTGCCTGAAAGCGATCAAGTTCTCGACGCAATTCCTTACAATCGGATTCCGCTGCTCTGAAAATATTAATACGGGCACGATTAGCTCGTTTACGTAAAATGGGCTGACGTTCCCCCGCAAGTCGTTCATCAAACCATTTATTACCATGACGGAAATAACAGTCACCGGTACGACAACCGGTAACAAAAACACCATCAGCACCCTTTTTAAGCGCATATTCAATCATCGTGGGTGGAATCATACCGACACAGAAAAAACTAACAACGGCAATACTGGATGATTGCAAACCTGTAAAATTAATGGCGTTATCACAACCAAAGACAATAATTTTATTTTCACCCTGCAGATTATTAATAGCGGACTCAACATTAGTACGAAGACTATTGATTGATGACTGAGGCATATCAATGCCGGTCACCAGTTCCTGCTGACTGTGCCTGAATGGATTGGAAGAATGACATGCACCCACGCAGATCCCACATGCTGCACAGAGTGATTCATTGACTACAACTTCATTTTCCCAGCGTGCACCATCGGTTCGCTTTTGTACCGTGATCGCATCAAATGGACAATCCATGGCACATTGTTCACAACCATTACACTCATCAAGATGTACTTCCGCTGCCTGACCCGTTTTCTTTCTTGGCAACCAGGGCATGATCATAAGAAACCCGGTAATACCCAGCGTCAACATCCAGACCTGTCCTTCCGTCCAGTAATCCATTAATGGATAAATATTAAGATAAAACCAGTCAACATTAAGCACTGCAGGCGCTTTGGTAATGTCCGCAGCTTCATGACTCACTGCAGGCAAGAGCAATGACAGGACAAGCAAGGCAATAAAACTACCGACAGCCAGCCCCCTGGGTGGCACAATAGAAACATCAGACAGTCGTTTAACATGAATCCACAAGGCAAAAAATAAAATTACCGGCTGACCCAGTAAATGCAGAAAGCCCATAAGGGTAAAAAATCGATCATTAATCTGACTTTGTAGAAAATTACGTGACATGGAGGCAGGCATCAATGGCAAAGCATCCATTAACTGTGATGACTGTACCGCAATGTACAGCGCAAGATCATCCCAGACCAGCCAGTAACCGGTGATACCCAGTGTAATAACAAACCAGAGTGTTGGCACACCGGTTACCCAGGAAAACCAGCGAAATCCCCGATAACGATCCAGTGCAAACTCTCTAAACATATGTAACAGAATGGTAATGATAGCCGCATCGGATGCATAACGATGTAAACTTCGCATCACGCCAGCCACATACCATTGATCATGAGTCATGTATTCAACAGACGCATAGGCACCGGTAAGACTGGTATCAAAAAATATAAATAAATACAAACCACTGACAAAGACGACCCAGAAAAAGAAAAAGGTCAGTGTGCCAAGGTTATAAAGCGGGTTCCAGGCATTACCAAATGACAGGTTAAACCAGGTTTCAAGAGCCAGGTAACCTCGTTTCACCGGGTGTATAAATTTCACAATTAATATTCCTCAGAAATGCCTAAATAACTTGATTCTACAAGAACAGTTAGAATGTGCGAAAAGCTTAATACAGCTAACGGTAATTTGTACTTGATGCTTGTCAAACAGCTGAATTACGTCCACTACGACGAAATTCCCGAACAATAAAGCTGGCGGTTAGAAAAAGAATGAGCGCACCAATAAACATCCCTATAAATAAGGAATAATCAAAATGATAGGAATCCGTATTAGGGTCATAGGCGGTACAGAAAAAACGAACCTTATCCAGTAAACTGTCAAGCTTTGTCTGGTCAGGCTTTGGTCTGTCAAGCACCAGTTCTAGCAAAGGGTCGACCAGTAACTGGGTATCAAACACTTCACCATAAACCTGGCGATATATTTCACCATTGGCATCGACAACAGTCGCCTGCACGACATGATCAAATCCATTCGGCGCGGTAAAAAACAGAAAACCCAGTTCTTTACTTAAGGTCGCAATGGTATCAGGCGATGCACTTAACAGATTCCAGTTTTTATCATCTATGCCCTGTTGTCTGGCAAAATACTTCATTGCCAGTGGATTATCATTTTGAGTATCAAAACCAATCACGGCAACATTAAAACTTTCCTCACCAAGGACATCACGCGCTTTATCAACCACTTTGGAAAGATGACGAATTGTCATAGGACATATTTGATAACAACTGGTAAAAATCATACTGATCACCAGCGGCTTACCACGTAAATCCGCCATCGACACTGAAATACCCTGCTCATTAATAAAACGCAGTTCACTAATGGTCTTGCCAATAGCATCCTGACTGGCCTGCAAAGCCGATTTATATTGAAAGGTCTGAATATTATTTTTGGGGTCAGTTTTAACCGTGTTATCACCATAAACAGGGACGGTCAAACTGCACAACAGAATAACTAAATAAATTAATTTATACATGAAGGTAATCAGGTATTAATAATAACTGTTAGACAATGAATGCTAACAGTTATTAAACCACCATAACATCAAGTACCGCGAAGAAAAGCAATGCTATCAACTGAACCAGTGAAGCCAGAAAACTGACAATAGCTGTTTTAGGTGTCGGATTACTCGCCAACTGGGCAGCACGGTAGATAAAATAACCACCGCCAGAAACAGCACCAATTAGATAAAGCCAGCCCAGACCATAAAAGAATGGCAGCACAGACACACTGACTAACAGAATAGCATTCCAGAGAACTGCTTTAGCTGCCGCTTTATCACCTTTCACAACTGGCAACATAGGCACACCTGCCGCGGCATAATCCGCATGCTTGGCAATCGCCAGACTCCAGAAGTGTGGCGGTGTCCAGAGAAACAACACCATCGCCAGAATGATTGGAATAGGTCCCAGACCGGGGTCGACCACTGCCGCGCCTGCCAGTACTGCAAAACTACCCGAAGCACCACCAATCACAATATTCAGCCAGGTGCGACGTTTTAACCAGACGGTATAAACGATGGCATAAAAAAACGCACCCAGAAAAATAAACAAAGCAGCCTGACCATTCAATGTGTAAGCAGCCGTTCCCACACCAACAATCAGCAGCAGATTGATAGCAATTAACCATAAAGGATTGTCACCGGAAAACTCACCGGTCACAAAAGGACGTGATTTTGTTCGCTCCATGAGGTGATCAACATCACGCTCATAATATTGATTAAAAGCACCTGCACTACCTGAAGCCATGAGTACAGTTAAAGCCAGTACAATAACTTGCCATACAGGCACTGACTGCCCAGGCGTCACCATCAGAGCAACAACCGCTGTAATGCTCATAATAATGCCGATGCGAAGTTTGAACAGATTGATAAGCTGTTTAACCATTATTAGCCTTACTAATTTTGTTATTTACATTAGCAGGTGATTTCTCACCCTGTTCCTTCATACTGAATCGTTGATTCAGATCTGCAACTATAAAGCATCAGGTCAAATAAAAACGAACGGTTTTTACGCCGTTCGTTTTTATTGAGCTGTATTAGCCAAGTGGCCAAACTGACGCCAGGTACTTCCAGTTAATGAAGTAGTACACAACAAAGGTTACCAGCAACAATAAAGCCAGACCAAACGTGCCGGGTGCTTCAAATGTCTTGGTATCATGATGCTGTGCAGGTGGTGCCATAGGCACAACTTCTGGTTTGCTGACATTGTAAACATCTGCTGCCAGAGGTTTACCAGTAAAGCACTCCAGGAAGCCCGCAGACTTCTCGATCTTTTCACCGAATAACAATGAACCAACAGTCACTAACAGGTAAGCACCGCCACCGATAATACCGAGAACACCACCAATAGCACCTATTGCCATCAGCGTGTAGGCCATACCGGGATATTCAAAGGTTAACAGTGCGCCGGTAAAGTCCATATCCCAGTGACGACGGGAAACACCCAGTGTACCTGCACCCAGCATAAACAGAACCAGAATGGTCATGCCGCCGCCAAACAGGTATGGCTGAATCTTGGCCAGACCTGGCATAAACACTTTTCGACGGAACAGTGCAGGAATCAGCAAATAGGTCAGTGACATGAATGCCAGAGTCGTGCCTGTTACCACCGTTGCATGGAAATGCGCAGGTACATAAATAGTGTTATGGATGATCAGGTTAATCTGCTCAGTACCCATTACAACACCGGTAATACCGCCGATGAAGCCGAAGGTCACCAGAGAAATGAACATACCGGAGAACACGGGGTTACCCCAGGGTGCTTTACGCAGCCATTCATACAGACCTTTTGTATAACCTTTCTGACGCTGAGCCACTTCGATTG
>JAOUMX010000206.1 GCA_029881275.1 Gammaproteobacteria bacterium
TGAAACAATTATCCCGACATCTTAAAATACTATTTCTCTTCTTATGTTGCATGCCAGTTAGTCATGCAATTGAACAACTGGAAGTGCAGGGTCTGTTTTCAGGAAAAGCGGTTATCAACATTGATGGCAAAATGCATGTGTTATCCATTGGTGAGATTTCGCCAGAAGGCGTAAAAGTTATATCTGCAGATAGTCGATCAGCAGTGCTTGAAATCAATGGGCAACACAAGGGCTATCAGCTGGGTAACACCATTCATACTAACTTTGAAAAACCAGAATTTGTACGCGAACAGATCTTTGCCGATGTTAACGGCATGTATCTGACTTATGGAAACATTAATGGTCACCAGGTCAGGTTTCTGGTTGATACCGGTGCAACCACGGTAGCCATGAGTTCTCAAAAAGCCAGACAACTGGGTATTGCCTATCGGCTTGACGGTGCGCCGCTTAAAGCATCTACTGCCTCCGGCGTTGCAGAAGGCTGGGGCGTTACGCTTAAATCAATAAAAGTCGGCAAAATAAAACAGACGAATGTACCTGCGATGGTCATAGATGGTGATCATCCAAGACACATACTTCTGGGTATGACCTTTCTGGAAAACCTTAAAGTCACCAAAGAAGGGGATAAGCTGGTGCTGGAGGAAAGGAAATAACCAGCTAAGTAAAAATGACGCACGGGTCATTAATTTTGTAAGCGCCCATTGATATATTTAAATAAATATCAAACTGTAAAGCAATCAATAATTTACTCGGTGTATTGTTGATATTATTTACTCTAATTAGAGATTCATTGAAAATCATCAAATCATTATCTTGATTGACTTACTGAATAAAATTGCATTAGTTATTTGGGTGTTGTATATTTCATTAGCTTTTTTGTGGAAAATTTAATTGACAGGGTGTTTTGTTGTTTGAATTTTCGATCTTCATTAGGTTTCTAGCTAATAATTTTTGACATGGACTTTGTTGTAACCGAAAGTTCTTTAAAGGAATAAAAACATGGCAATAACTAATCGTAAATTTAAACTTCTATTTTTTATCCCGCTGTTATTTTCTCAGGCATTGTTGGCTGCTACAACTGCAATGCATGGTATCTACGATCCTGATAAAACGTATCCTGAAGCATACGCATATGCAGAAGAAATACGCAATAATGTTTATGGTTTATCTCTTACCGCCTTAGGTGTAAGTATTAGTGATGGTGGAGAGCCTCTGCAAGGTCACCAGGTGTGCTATAGCGTTGAGCTTTACAGTCCTGGCCATTGTGATATTTTTGCTTCTTATGTGAATAATTCTGCATTAATGGAGGATGATGATGCTAATCCCAATAGTTGTCACCAGGTTGGTAACCCCATTGTTCCTACTACTGGCAATAAGTTTCAACATGAAAAACTTATTGTTTTAAATTCAATACACCCACTTGTTTTCGATCTTTATTTTAATAATCGTAGAATCGAAAAATGGCGTCATAGCTATTCAAGGTCACTAAATATAACAACCTCAAATCAACTGCCAAAATATAACTTTATTGATACACATATAGACACACCAATTCATACTGTTCCCGAATCACCGGGGGGATTTGGCATTAATCAGGTTGATAATAATATACATGGACATTTCCCCGGCCAGTCAATGAAGGCTATGAAATTTTACAGTACGGCTAGCGAAGCCTGTGAAACAGGATGGCATAACATAAAATCAAATTACCGTTCTCTATGGGCTGCCGGTTCATCATCTCAATATAATGTATCTGATGGTAAATGCCGTATTTATGCAAATGGTCATTTGGTTAAAACCATGGGTATATATAGTCGATCTACAGGCCGAGAAATGAAAAAGGATTCAAATCCTTATTTACGTTTTACTCGTCAGGATGGCACGGTTATCTCATTTCAACAGCAGGCAGGTGAATGGTTAAATATTAATAAGTCATCTGAATCAGTTTCAGTTGTTGTGAATGCATCCGGCATAACGGAAGCTTATTTACTGCATACTGAAAATAATGAAATAGAAAAATATGATCTAAATGGTCGTCTGTTATCGATAGCTCATATCGATGGTTATGTGCAGAATTTATTTTATGATGATGTTACCGGTCAACTTCTCAGGGTTGAAAATGAAACAGGTGAGTTTATTGCTTTTGGTTATGAGCTGTTTAACAATGATCAGCAATATCGGTTACAGACAATCGTCGACCATGTTGGGCGTACATGGCGGATTCGATATAGCAATAATGGTAATCTGGAATATATAGATAATCCAGATACAACTTCAAGACAATATCTATATGAAGATGCAAATGATAGTCATGCATTAACCGGTATTATCGATGAGCGGGCTCTTCGTTACTCAACATACGGTTATGATGATCAGTCACGTGCGGTATTAAGTTATCACGCTGGAAATGTTAATTATGTTTCTGTTCAGTATAATGATGATGGCAGTCGTATTGCCACGGTTCATCGAACGTCGACAGTTGAGGGTTCAGTTACACCCATAATTACTAATTATGGAGTTATGCCGGTTTCGGGTGGTACTCTTGTTGCAGATATTAGTGGGCCTGGTTGTGCAAGCTGTGGTTCCGGTGATGTTCACTATGAGTATTCAGCTGATAACGGTTACCTGGAATTCAAGATTGAGCATGGTATCCGCACTGAATATGGCAACTACGATACCAAGGGTAATCCCGGTTTTATTATACAAGCTGCGGGCACCGTAGATCAGCGACGAAAAGATTACACTTACGATCCTCGTTTTCACAATAAAATTACCACTATTACTGAACCATCCGTATTTGCGGGTAGCCAGAAAGTCACCACCTATACCTATGATGATGCTGGTCATGTTACATCGGTCACCATTGATGGTTTCAGGCCCGATGGTACAGCCGTAAGTCGCACCAGCAATTATCAATATACCGGCCCATATCAACAGCTAAGCCAGATTGATGGCCCTCGTACTGATGTCAACGATATTATT
>JAOUMX010000085.1 GCA_029881275.1 Gammaproteobacteria bacterium
TCCACGGGCTGCATTTTTATAGCCAGTTTTGCATTAACAGAGTGGGCGACAGTCATCAGCCGCAATCTCAGGTTAAATTGCTGTCCTTACTCTGACAGTTCTGATGATTCAGGTTATGATGCCGGTATGCCTGTGGCTGAAATGAATAAAGAATGAACAATAACAATAATGCCTTAAAACGCAGTCTGACATTACCGTTAATTACATTTTACGGTCTGGGTAATATTCTTGGTGCCGGTATTTATGTGCTGGTCGGCAAGGTCGCCGGTGATGCCGGTTATTTTGCGCCCCTGTCTTTTTTTGTTGCTTCCATTATTGCGGCCATTTCGGCTCTCACCTATGCCGAGTTATCTGCCCGTTATCCGGTCAGTGCCGGGGAAGCGGTTTATTTATATGAAGGGTTTGGCCTGCGCTGGTTATCACTGGTGGTCGGGCTGCTGATTGTCAGTGCGGGTATGGTCTCTGCGGCAGCCATTGCCCATGGGTTTGCCGGTTACTTTAAAGTGCTTATGGTGAGTTTTTTTCCGGCTTTCCAGGCGGTGCCTTCGGCAGCGATCATTGCTGTATTGATTGTGGTTCTGGGAATCCTGGCGATCTGGGGAATCAGTCAGTCGGTGCGGGTGGCTTCATTTTTAACCCTGCTGGAAATTACCGGTTTAGGTCTGGTGATCTGGGTGGGGTTGGATAATATGCCATTGCTTGATCAGTCGTTTCAGGCTATTCCCGAATCCGGTTACGGGTTTTCCTTTGTTGGTGTTTTTGCCGGTGCTTTTCTGGCCTTTTATGCCTATCTGGGTTTTGAAGACATGGTGAATATCGCGGAAGAAGTCAAAAACCCGCAATATAATATGCCTCGGGCGATTATGCTGGCGGTGATTATTTCAACCCTGTTATACAGTGGTGTTTCGATTGTGTCTGTGTTGCTGGTAGAGCCCGGGCAACTGGCTCAGAGTGCTGCACCGCTGGCCGATGTGTACACATCAGCCACGGGTCGGGCACCGGTTGTGATCAGTCTGATTGGTATGTTTGCAGTCATTAACGGGGCTCTGATTCAGATGATCATGGCCTCCCGTCTGTTGTATGGTATGGGTAGCCGTGGCTGGTTACCTCGCTGGATTGCACGCATTCATCCGCCCACCCGCACTCCGGTGAACAGTACTCTGGTGGTGATGTCGTTAATTATGTTGTCGGCGATTTCTCTGCCACTGGTGACCCTGGCGGAACTGTGCAGTTTTCTGATCCTGATTGTATTTGCGCTGATTAATCTGGCACTGATTAAAATTAAACACAAGCAACCGCAGCCGGAAGGGGTCAGGGTGTTTCCCGTGTGGATTCCGAAACTGGGCTTCGGGATAACGGTGACTTTTCTGTTGTTGAATCTGATCAGGAATCTGTTCTGAATCAACAGGCGTCTTCCGGGGTCGGTGTCAAATTGACTCCGACCCCTTACTCCGACCCCATTCGTGTAAAGGGTTGGCTAAAATCAGTATCATTGTCATACAGTTGTCATAATTTCGTAATCTAATAGCGGTAATGAAACAGGTAAGGATTTTTGACTGAATGAGTAGTAAACAGGTGCTGGTCGTAGAAGATGACAATGATATTCGTGAGATGCTGTGCTTTTCACTGGAAAAGGCCGGCTATGTAGTGGTGGCATCGGAAGATGCGGAGCAGGCCTTGCAGACGCTGGGCGTCATGTTGCCCGATCTTATGCTGGTTGACTGGATGTTACCGGGCATGAATGGCCCCGAGTTTGTGCGCCGTGTGCGCCGTGATGACTTAACCAGAAAGATACCGGTGATGATGTTAACTGCCCGGGGTGAAGAGTCGGATGTATTGCAGGGGTTTGAAAACGGTGCTGATGATTATCTGATTAAACCTTTTTCACCCAAAGAATTACTCGCCCGCATGAAAGCATTGTTGCGTCGTAGCAATAATGACCAGGAGGGTAGTTTAAAAGTCAGAGATCTGTTGCTGGATGTGCAGGCTCATCGACTGAGTGTGGCAGGTGAAATGCTGGACACAGGGCCTACCGAATTTAAATTACTGGAATTTTTTATGCAGCATCCGGACAGGGTTTATAGCCGTGAACAGTTGCTGGATAGGGTCTGGGGGCGTAATGTTTATGTTGAAGAGCGTACTGTGGATGTGCATATTCTACGGTTACGTAAGCTGCTTTCTCCCTATGGGTATGATAAATTTGTGCAGACAGTCCGCGGTTCAGGGTACCGATTCTCCGATCAATAATCTTTAAGGCTCCGTTTAATTTCTGATGTCATCCTTCTGGTCCAATGAATTCTGGCGTATCGCCCGCATGGTTTTATTATGCTGGCTGGTGGGACTGGTGCTGGGTTTTCCTCTCTGGGGCGTCATTATCGGTCTAGTGGTTTATTTGTGGATACTGGGTAAACGTTATCAGCGCTTTGCTGTCTGGATGCGGGGTAGTCTGACTGAACCCGATGATTTTGACGGTATCTTTGATGATCTTGCGTTCAGTATGTACCGTGTACATCAACGCAGTACCAAACGTAAAAATCGTTTATCCGATTTGTTGCGCCGCTGGCAGGATACTTCCAGCGCCTTGCCCGACGCCGTGGTTGTGCTGGATAAGAACGGCGATATTATTCGATTTAATCAGGCGGCATCGACTCTGCTGGGTCTGAAGGCGTCGGATCAGGGGCAGTATATTGGAAACTTTATGCGTAACCCCCGGTTTATTCATTATCTGCTCACCGGCGATTATAACGAGCATCTTGAAATCGCATCGCCTCTTGATATTACCAAAATTCTGAATATTCGCATGACGCCCTATGGTCAGGATCAGCGTCTGATGCTGGTCGGTGATGTCACTCATATTCAACGCCTGATGACCATGCGACGGGATTTTATTGGTAATGTGTCCCATGAGTTACGCACCCCACTGACGGTAATTATGGGGTATCTGGAAACCATGAAAGATACCGGCGTTTGTGATGAGGCCACCTTAAAAGATTATATTGACCGTATTGAAGCCCCGGCTCAACGCATGAAGTCGCTGGTCGAAGATCTGTTGTTATTATCCAATCTTGATACCGGTGCACCGGCAGGATTAAGTGGTAGCTTGGTGATTAATGTGGCTGCCATGTTAAAAAATATTGTCACCGAGGCGGAACAGTTAAGTAATGGTCAGCATACCATTAGCCTGGATGTCGACAGTGATATTCGTTTGAAAGGTATAGAAAAAGAAATCTACAGTGGCTTTTATAATCTGGTCATCAATGCGGTTCGTTATACCCCGGAAGGTGGCAAAATTATTATTGAATGGTTGCCTTATGGCGATTCGGCACGTTTTTGTGTGCGCGATAACGGGCCGGGTATTGCCCGTGAACATTTGCCGCGATTGACCGAACGGTTTTACCGTGTTGATGTGGGGCGTTCCCGTTCCAGTGGTGGTACCGGTCTCGGGCTGGCTATAGTGAAGCAGGTGTTGCGTCGTCATGATGCCGAGTTGCATATCGAAAGCGAGCCGGGTAAAGGGTCAGAATTTTGTTGTTTCTTTCCCCAGGCGCGGATTGACCTGCATGAAAACAGCAAGCAGGAAAAACGGGAAGTGAGTTAACGGCATCCGGCTGGTTGTTATTGCCATTGCCGAATGCGATAAGCTTCTTCATGCCATTCTGCGGTAACAACCGGGAGAGCTTTGCCCATGTTCGCAATGTCAGAAAAACCAGCCTGTGCAAGGACGGTTTTTTATTATCATTGCGAGGGATGACGCAATCTCACTCGGGGGTAGTCATAATTTTGTATCATGTCATTAAGATGTAATGATGAATTCATAAAACTGTCATATTAAGCTTTCATAATTCGCCTCAGTTAAATAAACCGGAGTTTAAGAGAATGAAATTCAATCGTGCCATCGCACTAGTAAGTTTAACCACAGTATTGTGGGCGGGCAGTGCCACTGCTGATTTAAAAGTAGATCCTGATCTGGCTGATTATTCAGCAGTCAGTGGTGTATCAGGCAAGTTAAATAGTGTGGGGTCCGATACACTGGCTAACCTGATGACTTTCTGGGCTGAAGAATTCAGACGTCAGTACCCCAATGTGAGTATCGAAATTCAGGCGGCGGGTTCATCAACTGCGCCACCGGCATTAACTGAAGGTACTTCAAACCTGGGACCCATGAGCCGTAAAATGAAAAGTAAGGAAATCGAAGCTTTCGAAAAGAAATTTGGTTATAAGCCAACTGAAATTCGTGTTGCGATTGATGCTTTGGCAGTTTATGTCAACAAGGATAATCCTATCAAGGGCATGACCATTCCACAGGTGGATGCGGTGTTCTCTGCTACGCGTAAATGCGGTGCGGCTGCCGATATTGCTAACTGGGGTGATCTGGGGCTGACCGGTTCCTGGTCTAATCGTCCGACCCAGTTATACGGTCGTAATTCGGTTTCCGGTACTTACGGTTACTTCAAGAAGAAAGGCCTGTGTAAGGGTGATTTCAAGAACAGTGTCAATGAGCAGCCCGGTTCGGCTTCTGTTGTGCAGTCTGTTTCTGCTTCACTGAACGGTATTGGTTATTCCGGTATCGGTTACAAGACATCGGGTGTTAAAGCCGTGGCGCTGAGCAAGGATGAAGGCAAGCCGTTTATCGAAGCAACTGCTGAAAATGCCATAAACAAAACCTATCCGCTGTCCCGTTACCTGTATGTGTATGTGAACAAACATCCAAACAAGGCGGTAGCACCACTGGAGCGAGAGTTTGTGAAGATGGTGTTATCAAAAGTAGGTCAGGAAGTGGTTATCAAAGACGGTTATATTCCACTGCCTGCCAGTGTTGTTGAAAAGGAACTGGCCAAGCTTAAATAAAGCGGGTTTTGCCAGAACCCGACAGGGGCCGCTGTGTGCGGCCTTTGTTATTTGAGAAAAAAACAGATTGTTGCCTTAAATCTATCAGCTGTTATCCGGTTGCTGGGTTATAATGCGGCGTAAAATAAATCCTGTCACAAAAGTGTCATAAAACGGTAATAAACTACCACTCATGAATCATAACAGCATTACTCAACAGTCCTGGCGTCAACGCAAGCGCGCTATTATCGACAATGTCGCCCGCTACACGATTGGCCTGGGTGGCATTAGTGTTATTTTTGCGATTGTGCTGATTTTCTTTTATCTGCTCTGGGTCGTGTTTCCCATATTTCAGTCACCGACGGTTGAGCTGAAATCCCAGTTTTCATCTCCATTTATTGAAGATGTCACCCGTTATCAGGTGATTGAAGAAAGTGGTCAACTGGTAGCGCGTGTTCAGAGTAACGGCGACCTGGTTTTTTTCAGTATGACTGATGGCAAGGAAGTTCATAGTGAATCCATTGATCTGAATGGTGCTAATGAAATTTCCCAGGTGATTAAATATGATGTCGAAGGGAAACGCCTGGTACTGATTCTGGATAATCATCGGTTACTGTTTGTGGAAATTTCCTACCGGGTTAATTTTGTGGATGGTAAGCGTGAGCTCAATCCACAGGTGTCCTTTCCATTTGGTGACGAGTCTGTTGAGTTAGAAGATGTGGATCAGATCGTTCATATAAGAGTGGTGCGTGAGGATGAAAAACTGACGCTGCTGATCATAGATGCCGACAACCAGTTATTGATGCGATCATTTGAAGTTGAATATGGCGATGAACTGGGTGAACCTGAGGTTAGCAGCCTGCAGGAAATTGCATTGAATGTTGAGTTCATGGTGGTCGATACGTTTGCGCAATGGTTATACCTGGCAAACAAGGATGGTCAACTGGTTATTTATAATATCCGTGACCTGGAATCGGTAGAGCTGGTTGATCAGATGATCATTGTCGAAGATGAACGTCAGTTAAAACAGCTGACCATGTTACTTGGCGGTAATTCTTTAATGGCTGCGGATGATAAAGGTGCTGTTCGTCAGTGGTCATTGCAGCGAGATAAAAAAAACCAGTATCGATTAAAAGATATACGGGGTTTTAAATCCGATGCAGAACTGACGTTTCTGATTGCGGAAATGCGTCGTAAAGGTCTGGTATCGGTTAATCAGCAGGGTGAGGTGATGTTGTATCACACCACGGCTGATCGATTACTGCTGACAGAAAAAATTACCGACGACAAAATTTTACGTGCCAATTTGTCACCACGAGCGAATAAATTATTACTGGAATCTGTTAGCGGCCAGTTTTATAACTATGAAATTAAAAATCCACATCCTGAGCTTTCCTGGAAGTCTCTTTGGAGCGAAGTTCAGTATGAGGGTTATGACGAACCTAAATATATCTGGCAATCCTCATCTGCGGATAATGACTTCGAGCCCAAGTTCAGTCTGGCGCCACTGGCATTCGGTACTTTAAAAGCCGCTTTTTATGCCATGTTGATTGCCGTGCCTCTGTCGATTATGGGTGCGATTTATACGGCCTATTTCATGGCGCCTAAAATGCGAGCCCTGGTAAAACCCAGTATCGAAATCATGGAAGCATTGCCGACGGTTATTCTGGGTTTTCTGGCTGGCCTCTGGTTTGCGCCGGTCGTTGAAAATAATTTGCTTGCCATACTGTCGTTATCATTTGTATTACCTGCCGGTTTGTTATTGTTTGCCGGTTTGTGGACGGCCATGCCGTTAAATATACGTCGACTGGTACCTTATGGCTGGCAGGCGGCGTTGTTAATGCCGGTGGTGATTATGCTGGTCTGGTTATCATTTATGGTTGCGCCATTGTTTGAAGCGGTGTTTTTTGGCGGTGATATTAAGCACTGGTTGCTGGATAATTTTGGTATTGGTTATGATCAGCGTAACTCGCTGGTGGTGGGTATTGCCATGGGACTGGCCGTTATTCCGACTATTTTTTCGATTACAGAAGATGCCATATTCAGTGTGCCAAAACACTTAACCAATGGTTCGCTGGCATTAGGTGCAACGCCCTGGCAGACGCTGACCCGTGTGGTTTTATTAACAGCCAGTCCGGGTATTTTTTCGGCGGTGATGATAGGTCTTGGTCGCGCTGTGGGTGAAACCATGATTGTTTTAATGGCGACAGGTAATACGCCGATTATGGATATGAGTATTTTCCAGGGTATGCGTACCCTGTCTGCGAATATTGCGGTTGAATTACCGGAATCAGAAGTGGCCAGTACCCATTATCGAATTCTGTTCCTGGCGGCGCTGGTGTTGTTCCTGGTGACTTTTATGTTTAATACCGTTGCTGAAGTGGTCAGACAGCGATTACGTAAACGTTACAGCAATTTATAACTAATAAATGTGGTTTAAGACGTGAGTACATCCTCAGTGAATAATGTTAAAGAATGGTGGCGCAGTGGCGAGCCCTGGATCTGGTTAAATGCCGGTGCTGTCAGTGTCAGTATGTTAGTTGTATTTGGTTTGCTGGCCTTAATCGCGGTGCGTGGTCTGGGACACTTCTGGGCGGGTGACATTATTGAAATGCGTTATCTCAGTAATGGTAGCGAAGAAACCATTATTGGCGAACTGGTAGAGTCTGAAACCATTAATGCGCAACGTTTTTCCGAGTCAGGTTATGGTGTTCTACCGCCAGGTGCAACTGAAGTAAAGCGTTTGTTAATCAAAACCGGCAACCGCGATCTGTATGCGGATTTTCGCTGGTTAACTGATCACAATATTAAAGCACTAAATACCCCTGAGGATCTGATTGTTCTGGAGCGTGTTGAATGGGGTGATTTTTATGGTTATCTAAAACAGGTGAATGAACAGGGGCAGATGGTGGCTGAAGGTGAAGCTGCCTGGGATGAACTGCAAATACGCCTGGCCAGGGTCGCTGATTTACATGCTGAAATTAAATACCTTGAACGGGGTGAAATCGGTTCGATTAATTACAAGTTAGAAGACTTGCGTCTTGCGCGGAAAAAACTGGAGTTATCCAATAACGCAACAGCAGAAAATATAGCGCGCATAGAAAAACAGGAAAAAGCACTGGATGTAAAGTATCAGCGCTTAAGAGTTCAGCTTGCTGAATTGCATAACGAAATTAAACGCGACAGTGCGCATTTTCAAATTATGGATGGTCGCGTTGTTGAGCTTCCAATGGAAACCTTTGTTTCTGTTTTAAAGCCCAATGCGATGAATGTATTTCAGAAAATGATTAATTATGTGCATGCCTTTATTGCCTTTTTAGTTGATGATCCCCGTGAAGCCAATACTGAAGGTGGTGTGTTCCCGGCTATTTTTGGTACCGTTATGATGGTGCTGTTAATGTCTGTACTGGTAACACCATTAGGTGTGATAGCAGCGGTTTACTTACGTGAGTATGCCAGGCAGGGGCCGGTCATTCGTTTAATTCGTATTGCGGTTAATAATCTGGCGGGTGTCCCGTCGATTGTTTACGGTGTATTTGGTCTTGGCTTCTTTGTTTATTTTCTTGGTGGCAATCTTGATCGCTTGTTTTTTCCTGAAGCTTTACCGGCAGCCACGTTTGGTACGCCGGGTTTGATGTGGGCTTCATTGACGCTGGCGTTATTAACACTGCCGGTTGTGATTGTTTCAACGGAAGAAGGTCTGGCGCGTATACCCAGTAGTTTACGTGAAGGCAGTCTTGCTCTGGGTGCGACCAAATTTGAAACAATCTGGAAAGTTATTCTGCCTATGTCGAGTCCGGCGATCATGACCGGGTTGATACTGGCAGTGGCACGTGCAGCCGGTGAAGTGGCACCTTTAATGTTAGTCGGCGTGGTCAAGCTGGCGCCTGAACTGCCTCTGGATGGCAATATGCCATTTTTGCATCTGGATCGTAAATTCATGCACCTTGGCTTCCATATTTTTGATGTTGGTTTTCAAAGTCCGAATGTAGAAGCCGCTCGTCCGCTGGTGTATGCGACAGCATTTTTGCTGGTGCTGGTTATTGTGTTATTAAACCTGTCGGCCATTATGTTGCGTAATCATTTACGTGAGAAATATAAAGCGCTGGAAAATTAATCCTGGATAATTTTATGAACAAGCCTATTAGAACACATGCTATTGACCCGACTTTGATTTCTTCAACGGTTATGCAGTCAAAAATTGAAGATGAAGATATCTGTCTCAAGGTCAATAACCTGAAACTTTTTTATGGTGAAAAGCAGGCGCTGCATGATGTGAATCTTGTTATTCCAAGAAAACGTGTCACTGCATTTATCGGTCCCAGTGGTTGTGGCAAGTCAACTTTGTTGCGCACCTTTAATCGCATGAATGATCTGGTTGATAATTGCCATGTGCATGGCGAAATTTTACTCGATGATGACAACATTTATGCACAGGATGTTGATATCTCCCTGTTGCGACGTCGTGTCGGTATGGTATTTCAGCGACCTAATCCGTTCCCTAAATCCATATATGAAAATGTTGCTTATGGATTGCGTTTACAGGGTATCAATAAACGGCATTTGCTCGATGAACGAGTTGAATGGGCATTGAAAAAAGCTGCTTTATGGGAAGAGGTCAGTGACCGTTTGAATGATAGCGCTCTGGGTCTTTCCGGTGGTCAGCAACAACGACTGGTGATTGCCCGCGCGATTGCGATCAAGCCTGAAGTATTATTGCTTGATGAACCAGCTTCAGCACTTGATCCTATTTCAACGCTTAAAATTGAAGAACTGATTTATGAATTAAAATCAGATTACACAATTATTATTGTTACTCATAATATGCAACAGGCAGCACGAGTTTCGGACTATACCGCCTTTATGTATATGGGTGATTTAATAGAGTTTGGTGCGACAGATAAATTGTTTACCAATCCGGAAAAGAAACAGACAGAAGACTATATTACGGGTCGTTACGGTTAATAGCGAAAGGATATTTTAATGAGTGTACATATTTCACAACAGTTCAATGCTGAACTGGATGCGGTTAAAAATCAGGTTATGACCATGGGTGGTCTGGTTGAGAATCATGTGCAGAGTGCCTGTACGGCTCTGGTTGAAGGTGATTCTGTGCTTGCTGAACGTGTGGTTGATGAAGATTTTAAAATCAATGCGCTGGAAGTCGCTATTGATGAACAATGTACCAATATTATTGCCCGTCGCCAGCCAACTGCCAGTGACCTGCGACTGGTATTGATGATTGTTAAAACCATTACTGATCTGGAACGTATTGGTGATGAAGCAGAAAAAGTGGCCAAGATGGCCAGAGAACTGGCGGAACTGGGTGAGTCAAAAGAACAGTATGTTGAAATTCGCCATATCGGTGAGCATGTACGCAAAATGTTACATGATGCCCTGGATGCTTTTGCCCGTATGGATGTTACTGCGGCAGTTAAAATTGCTGCTGAAGATGAAAAGGTCGATCAGGAGTATGAGGCCATTATGCGTCAGTTAATAACACGCATGATGGAAGATCCAAGATCGATTCAACGCAGTATCAATGTAATCTGGGCTGCGCGTGCCCTGGAACGTATTGGTGATCATTCCAAAAATATCTGTGAGTACGTTATTTATCTGGTTAAAGGCAAGGATGTGCGCCATGTGACGCTCGATCAGATGAAAAAGGAATTTCTTGAGTAAACATAGTAGACAGGCTTCATCAAGCCGGTTTGAGAGTTCTTATTTATTGATAACCAGTTTAAACATTATCTAACTGTTACCCTCAGTTACTGGGCGTTTACCATAACTGACGGGGCTATCCGCATGCTGGTGGTGCTGTATTTCCACCAGCTTGGTTATAACCCGCTTCAAATTGCTTCCTTATTTCTGTTTTATGAATTCTTTGGTGTCGTCACTAATTTGCTGGGTGGCTGGATCGCGTCACGTGCGGGTTTAAATATTACCTTGCATCTGGGGATAGGGCTGCAGATTGTCGCCTTGTCGATGCTGGCGGTAGATGCGGCGTATTTAACCGTGCCCTATGTGATGTTTGCACAGGCGTTATCCGGTATTGCAAAAGACCTGAATAAAATGAGTGCCAAGTCCAGTGTTAAGCTGTTTGCGACAAAAGGCTCGGGGCATTTATTTAAATGGGTATCTGTACTCACCGGATCAAAAAATACCCTCAAGGGAGCCGGCTTTTTTGTCGGTGCGGCGTTGCTTTCCTTGACCGGATTTCAGTATGCTCTGTTAATTTTATCGGCGTTGCTTGCAGTTGTGCTGGTGTTGAGTTTTGTGTTATTGCCCCGTGACCTTGGTCGGATTAAAACGAAACTAAAATTTACCCACCTGTTTTCCAGACGTGGTGAGATTAACTGGTTATCTGCGGCGCGTTTTTTTCTATTTGGTGCCAGGGATATCTGGTTTGTCGTCGGCCTGCCAGTCTATCTGTCATCGGTGCTTAACTGGTCGCACAATGAAGTAGGGTCAT
>JAOUMX010000086.1 GCA_029881275.1 Gammaproteobacteria bacterium
TTTGGCATCGATCAATTTCACCATGGGGCGCAAATCTTTACCTGCAGATGGACGCTGTTTTGGATCAATGACCACCATTGATGACAGACCGGTAATCTCATCCGCTTCTTTCTGAACACTGACACCATCAACGAATTCACTAAACTGAACCTTACCATCCACCTCGGTAATGATCGGATGAGTATGCGGATCCCAGGTAGCAACAATCTGACCACCTTCAACCGTGCTATTTTCTTCCACAGAAATCACCGCACCATAAGGTACTTTGTAACGCTCTTTCTCACGCCCGGACTCATCGACAACACCGATTTCACCTGAACGGGATACGGCAACCGAATTACCACTGGTCTGCTTAACCAGCTTGATGTTATGCAGACGAATAGAGCCAGCGGATTTGACCGCAATATTATTTGCTGCCGCTGAACGACTCGCAGCACCACCGATATGGAAAGTACGCATGGTTAACTGCGTGCCTGGCTCACCGATGGACTGTGCCGCAATAACACCGACGGCTTCACCCATGTTCACTTTATGACCACGACCCAGGTCACGACCATAACAGGTTGCACAGACACCATGAGTGGCTTCACAGGTAATGCTGGAACGAACGATAATTTCATCTACGCCCATTTCATCTATACGATCAACCCAGACTTCATCCAGTAAGGTACCGGCAGGAATCAGAATTTCATCACTATCCGCTTTAACCACATCTCTGGCAACGACTCGACCCAGTACACGTTCATGCAACGCTTCAACAACATCACCACCTTCAATAATAGGGGTCATGCTTATGCCTCTTTCAGTACCACAGTCATCAGTGTTAACCACCATATCCTGCGCCACATCCACCAGACGACGAGTCAGATAACCCGAGTTCGCTGTCTTCAATGCGGTATCAGCCAGACCTTTACGTGCACCGTGAGTTGAGATGAAGTACTGCAGCACGTCCAGACCTTCACGGAAGTTTGCTGTAATCGGTGTTTCGATAATCGAACCATCCGGTTTGGCCATCAGACCACGCATACCGGCCAGCTGACGAATCTGAGCAGCACTACCACGAGCACCGGAATCCGCCATCATAAAGATGTTATTGAAAGAATCCTGTTTGACCATATTGCCTTCAGCATCCATAACATCATCTTTACCCAGTTTATCCATCATCGCCTTGGCGACCTGATCATTGGCATGGGACCAGATATCAACAACCTTGTTATAACGCTCACCATTGGTAACCAGACCGGAGACATACTGATCTTCAATTTCCTTAACTTCAGCTTCTGAAGCACTCAGGATTTCAGCTTTTGCTTCTGGAATAACCATGTCACCGATACAGATTGATGCACCGGCACGTGTTGACTGGCGGAAACCCATATACATTAACTGGTCAGCAAAAATAACCGTTTCTTTCAGACCCACTGTGCGATAACAGGTATTGATCAGATGGGAAATATTCTTTTTGGTCATATTGCGATTGACGACATCAAACGGCAGACCCGCAGGCAGTAACTCGGATAACATGGCACGTCCGACGGTTGTTTCAACCAGACGTTTCACGGTTACCATTTCGCCGGCTTCATTTTCCAGCGTTTCCTGAATACGAACCTTCACTTTTGCCTGAATATGAACAAATCTATTTTCATGGGCACGGTACGCTTCTTTAACGTCCGCAAACGCCATGCCTTCACCCTTGGCATTGATACATTCGCGAGTCATGTAATACAGACCGAGAACAATATCCTGTGATGGAACAATAATCGGTTCACCGGATGCAGGTGACAGAATATTATTGGTCGACATCATCATGGCACGGGTTTCTAATTGTGCTTCGATTGACAATGGTACGTGTACCGCCATCTGGTCGCCGTCGAAGTCAGCATTAAAGGCTGTACAGACCAACGGATGCAGCTGAATCGCCTTACCTTCAATCAGTACCGGCTCAAACGCCTGAATACCCAGACGATGCAGAGTTGGTGCACGATTCAGCATAACCGGATGCTCACGGATAACTTCTTCCAGAATATCCCAGACTTCCGCGCCTTCACGCTCAACCAGTTTTTTCGCCGCCTTGATCGTTGTCGCCAGACCACGACGGTGTAATTTACTGAAAATAAATGGCTTGAATAATTCCAGTGCCATTTTCTTCGGCAGACCACATTGATGCAATTTCAATGATGGACCCACCACGATAACGGAACGACCAGAGTAATCAACACGTTTACCTAACAGATTCTGACGGAAACGCCCCTGTTTACCCTTGATCATGTCAGCCAGTGATTTCAGTGGACGCTTGTTAGTACCGGTAATGGCACGGCCACGACGACCGTTATCCAGTAACGCATCAACAGATTCCTGCAACATACGTTTTTCATTACGCACAATAATGTCAGGCGCATACAGCTCTAACAGACGACGTAAACGGTTATTACGGTTAATAACACGACGGTATAAATCATTCAGATCAGAGGTTGCAAAACGACCACCATCCAGTGGCACCAGCGGACGTAAATCCGGTGGTAATACTGGCAATACGGTCATGATCATCCACTCTGGTTTATTACCAGACTCAAGGAATGAATCAATTAATTTCAGACGCTTACCATAACGCTTCAGCTTGGTTTCTGAATTGGTATTGGCCATTTCTTCATGGATGGTGCGTGATTCTTCTTTAAGATCCAGACTGCTGAGCATTTCATAAATCGCTTCAGCACCCATGCGCGCATCAAACTCATCACCGTGCTCTTCAATTGCTTCCAGATAAGTTTCATCTGACAGCAGCTGGCCACGCTCAAGGGTTGTCATACCCGGATCAATGACCACAAAAGCTTCAAAATAAAGAATCCGTTCAATTTCGCGCAAGGTCATATCCAGCAACAGACCGATACGTGATGGCAATGACTTCAAAAACCAGATATGCGCAACCGGGCTGGCCAGTTCGATGTGACCCATACGATCACGACGCACTTTTGACTGGGTTACTTCAACACCGCATTTTTCACACACCACACCGCGGTGTTTCAAACGCTTGTATTTACCACATAAACATTCATAGTCTTTGACCGGACCAAAAATCTTGGCACAGAACAGACCGTCACGCTCTGGTTTAAAAGTACGATAATTAATGGTCTCAGGCTTTTTAACTTCGCCATAGGACCAGGACAGAATCATGTTAGGTGATGCCAGACCAATACGGATGGCATCAAAGTCGTCAGTCTGACCCTGCTGTTTAATTAGCTTCAGAAGATCTTTCAATGTCTTGTCTCCTAGCGTTCGCTATATTCAGTGTTACCGGTAATCCGAAGATTACTCAGCATCCTGTTCCAATTCGATGTTAATACCCAATGCACGGATTTCCTTCAGCAATACATTAAAGGACTCCGGCATACCTGCTTCCATACGATGATCACCATCAACGATGTTCTTGTACATCTTGTTACGACCAGCCACATCATCCGATTTAACGGTGAGCATTTCCTGCAAGGTATAAGCAGCACCATAAGCTTCCAGTGCCCAGACTTCCATTTCCCCGAAGCGCTGACCACCAAACTGAGCTTTACCACCCAGTGGCTGCTGTGTAACCAGACTGTAAGGACCTGTTGAACGGGCATGCATTTTGTCATCAACCAGGTGATTCAGTTTCAGTACATACATATAACCCACAGTGACCGGACGATCAAAAGCTTCACCGGTACGACCATCATAAAGCGTTGTCTGACCGGTAACAGGCAGATCCGCCAGTTCCAGCATACGTTGTATTTCAGCTTCTTCAGCCCCATCAAATACTGGTGTTGCCATGGGCACACCCTTACGCAAGTTGCCAGCCATATTCAACAGTTCATCATCTGTAAACTTCTTCAGATCAACTTTCTTCTGATTATGGTTATATATCTGATCAAGGAAATCACGAACTTCAACTGCCTTACGGTTTTCATCCAGCATCTTGCCGATCTTCAGACCCAGGCCCTGAGCCGCCAGACCTAAATGCGTTTCCAGAATCTGGCCCACGTTCATACGAGATGGAACACCCAGTGGATTCAATACGATATCAACCGGTACACCGTTTTCATCATGGGGCATATCTTCGACTGGTACGATCATGGAAACAACACCTTTGTTACCATGACGACCCGCAACCTTATCACCCGGCTGCATACGACGTTTGATAGCCAGATAAACCTTAACCATCTTGAGGACGCCAGGAGGTAAATCATCACCCGCAACAATCTTGCCTTTCTTCTCTTCGAACAGCTCATCCAGCTCTTTGCGCTGTTCTTTCAGCTGTTTGGCCAAGGCTTCCAGTTGCGTATTGTTTTCATCCGCTTTCAGACGAACTTCAAAGATTTTATCTTTATCCAGTTCATCGAGATATGCCTGAGTAATCTTTGCACCTGACTTCAGTCCTGCAGGGCCACCGGCAGCAACCTTGTTCAACATTAATTTCTCGGCACGGGCAATCAAATCGCCCTGGATAATACGCCATTTGTCATTAACATCTTTACGTGCTTCCGCAATCTGCTCTTCTTCAATTTCCAGTGCGCGCTTGTCTTTCTCAACGCCATCACGGGTAAACACCTGAACACCGATAACCGTACCCACTTTACCTGCGGGTACACGCAACGAAGAATCTTTTACATCAGATGCTTTTTCACCAAAGATGGCACGTAATAATTTTTCTTCCGGCGTTAACTGGGTTTCACCTTTAGGCGTGACCTTGCCAACCAGAATATCATTACCACTAACTTCAGCACCCACATAAACGATACCGGAGTCGTCCAGCTTGGATAGCAGACTTTCACTAACATTAGGAACGTCGGCAGTAATTTCTTCCGAACCTAATTTAGTATCACGAGCAACACAGCTTAACTCTTCAATATGAATGGTAGTGAAACGGTCTTCTTCAACCACACGTTCTGAAATCAGAATCGAGTCCTCGAAGTTATAACCATTCCAGGGCATGAATGCCACGCGCATGTTCTGACCTAATGCCAGCTCGCCCAGATCGGTTGATGGTCCATCAGCCAGTACATCACCACGCGCAATCACATCACCAGGATGAACCAGCGCACGCTGATTAATACAGGTATTCTGATTCGAACGGGTGTACTTGGTTAACGAATAAATATCGACACCGGTTTTACCTTCTGCCGCTTCACCATCATTAACACGCACAACGATACGACTGGAATCAACCGAGTCAACAACACCACCACGCTTGGCAACCATTGCTGCACCCGAGTCCATCGCTACGGTACGCTCAATACCCGTGCCTACCAGCGGCTTGTCAGCACGCAATGTTGGCACCGCCTGACGTTGCATGTTTGAGCCCATCAATGCTCGGTTAGCATCATCGTGTTCCAGGAATGGAATCAGGGCTGCCGCAACCGATACGATCTGCTTGGTTGAAACGTCCATATACTCAATGCGATCAGGCGTTGACAGCGTAAATTCATTTTTATGACGACATGAAACCAGATCATCAACCAATTTACCCTTGTCATCCAGCGTGGCACTGGCCTGCGCGATAACATAATTACTTTCTTCAATGGCTGATAAATATTCGATTTCATCAGTTACTTTTTCATTAACAACTTTACGGTATGGCGTTTCCAGGAAACCATAATCATTAGTACGCGCATACACTGACAATGAATTAATCAGACCGATGTTTGGACCTTCAGGTGTTTCGATAGGACATACACGACCATAATGGGTCGGATGAACGTCACGAACTTCGAAGCCAGCACGCTCACGTGTCAGACCGCCTGGCCCCAATGCAGAAACACGACGTTTATGCGTCACTTCTGACAGCGGGTTATTCTGGTCCATAAACTGTGACAACTGACTGGAGCCAAAAAACTCCTTAACAGCGGCAGATACCGGTTTGGCATTGATTAATTCCTGTGGCATCAGACCTTCTGATTCAACCATGGACAAACGTTCTTTAACAGCACGTTCAACACGAACCAGACCCACACGGAATACATTTTCCGCCATTTCGCCAACACAACGAATACGACGATTACCCAGGTGATCGATATCATCAACCGTGTCGTTGCCATTACGAATATTAATTAAGGCCTTTAACACATCAAGAATATCAGATGAATCGCCCAGCTCTTCACATAGCTTTTTCGATTCTTCATCATTTTTCTGACTGAAGAATTTACCATCATAGAGAATGCCCTGACCTGTAGATTCTTCACGGCCAATACGACGATTAAACTTCATACGACCAACGGCCGACAGGTCATAACGATCCGATGCAAAAAATAAATTCTTGAACAGATTTTCTGCCGCATCTTTTGTCGGTGGCTCACCAGGACGCATCATGCGGTAAATTTCAACCTGCGCTTCCAGCTGGCTGGTTGTTGGATCTATAGCCAGCGTACTGGAAACATAAGGACCCGCATCCAGATCATTGGTATACAGAACATTAAATGATTTAATGCCAGCTTCTTTAATTTTTTCAACCAGTTCTTCAGAAAAAACCGTATTCGCTGCAGCGATAATTTCACCGGTTGCTTCATCAATAATATCGTGTGCAAGAATCTTTTCATTCATGAACTCGAATGGCGCAACCAGTTTGTCAATTTTAGCTTCTTCCAGTGCTTTAATATGACGCACAGTAATACGACGCCCTGCTTCAACAATTACCTTTTTACCTGCCTTGATATCAAAGGTTGTTGTTTCACCGCGTAAGCGCTCAGGCACAAGCGGCATTTCTATGCCGTCTTTTACTAATTTACATTCAATTTTTTCAAAGAAAATATCGAGAATTTCTGCTGTTTCATAACCTAAAGCACGCAGTAAAATCGTCGCTGGCAACTTACGACGACGATCGATTCGAACAAATACAGAATCTTTTGGATCAAATTCAAAATCCAGCCATGAACCACGGTAAGGAATGATTCGTGCCGAATACAATAATTTACCTGAACTGTGCGTTTTACCTTTATCATGATCAAAGAACACACCAGGCGAACGATGTAACTGAGAAACAATAACACGCTCAGTACCGTTAATAACAAATGTACCTGTCTCGGTCATTAATGGAAGCTCACCCATGTAAACTTCCTGCTCCTTGATATCTTTAACAACTTTGCTGTTAGCAGGAGCATCCTTATCGTAAATAACCAGACGCATTAATACGCGCAGTGGCGCAGCATAGGTCATACCACGCAATTGACATTCTTTAACATCAAATGTGGGCGTACCTAAACGATAATTAACATATTCAAGATGTACGTGCCCAGAATAACTTATGATCGGAAACACCGAACTAAAAGCACTATGTAAACCTTCAACGGCGCGCTCACTTTCTTTTTTATCAGCCTGCAAGAATCCACGATAGGAATTTATTTGCATTGATAACAAATAGGGCACATCGAGAATTGCGGGGCGTTTACCGAAATCCTTGCGGATACGTTTTTTCTCGGTAAATGTATAGTCCATCGGTATTCCTCTCAACGTCAGTCTATGTAGCCAATTGGCAGGCCCTGGATTAGAGCCTCTTTTTACATCTTAAAATTCAAATAGTATGTAAGCAGGAAAAGGCCGGTGACACTTGCCACCAGCCTTGCATACCCTGCTAAATATTGTCAGTAGACAATCAGGTTCGCGCTTACTTAAGTTCGACGCTTGCACCCGCTTCTTCAAGCTGCTTTTTAAGATCTTCAGCTTCTGCTTTAGATGCACCTTCTTTAATGGTAGCTGGACAGCCTTCTACCATATCTTTAGCTTCTTTCAAACCTGCGCCTGTGATACCACGTACAGCTTTGATAACTGCAACTTTGTTCTCACCGAAGCCGGTCATTACTACGTCAAATTCGTCTTTTTCTACAGCAGCTTCACCAGCCGCAGCAGCAACAGGTGCAGCAGCAACAGCAGCAGCGGCAGAAACACCGAATTTTTCTTCCATTGCAGAAATCAGGTCAACAACTTCCATTACTGACATGTTAGCAATAGTTTCCAGGATATCGTCTTTAGATACAGCCATGGTTATTCTCCAAAAAATAAACTTTTAAATCGTAAAACACTTAACTGATTGTGTTGTGCTTATGCCTGTTTCTGGTCGCGAACTGCAGCCACTGTACGAACCAGCTTGCCGGGTACTTCATTAAGCGTACGCGCAAGTTTTTCGACAGGTGCTTTCATCAGCGCCATTAACATGCTGATTGCCTGATCACGAGTAGGCAGACTGGCCAGACGCTCAATATCGCCAGCAGCAAGTAATTCGCCACCGATAGATACTAATCTTGGTACCAGTTTGTCATGCCCTTTTGCGAAATCTTTAATGACTCGCGCAGCAGAACCCGGGTCTTCCTGTGAAAAAGCCAGTACCAGTGGACCCACCAGACCGTCTTTCATACATTCAAACTCAGTTCCTTCCAGAGCACGACGCGCCAACGTGTTTTTTACGACACGAAGATAAACACCACCCTGACGTGCTTTCACACGCAGTTCGGTCATTTCTTCCACCGTCAGACCACGATATTCAGCCGCAATGGCTGAATGCGCATCAGCAGCAACCGCACTCACCTCAGCAACAATGCTTTTCTTGTCTTCAAGATTAAGAGGCACGTGTGTTACTCCCAAGTTAGGTTGGAGCATGACCTTATGAGTAAACTCATAAAAAATTAGCCATGTCCCAGCCAAGTACTTCAGCCAGGTGAATAACTTTCGTTATTCGCCTGACCACCTACGGTGTTCTGTCATGCAATTAACATGAGTAGATTCACCATCTGCGTGAGATTGTGACAGTTATTAAACTTACACCTTTTAAGTGTTACCACTCTCACGGTCTTTGACGACACCGATACGACTCGGCTAGTCAAATATATTTACAATCTGTTAAATAGTCAGACTGTTTTGATCTACTGCCAGACCAGGTCCCATGGTCGAAGATACGGTAATCTTCTTCATGTACACACCCTTGGCAGCTGTTGGCTTGGCTTTCTTAAGATCAGCCAACAATGCTTCAATATTCTCTTTCAATGCAGCAACATCAAACTTGATAGTGCCAACAGAGCAATGAATAATACCAGCTTTATCTGCTCTGAAGCGTGCCTGACCTGCTTTTGCATTTCTAACGGCACCCGCTACATCAGGCGTTACAGTGCCGACTTTTGGATTTGGCATCAGACCACGCGGACCCAAAACCTGACCCAGCGTTCCAACCACACGCATTGCATCGGGAGACGCAATAACAACACCAAAATCAAGATCACCGCCTTTGATCTGCTCTGCAAGGTCTTCCATACCAACCACATCAGCACCAGCGGCTTTAGCAGCTTCCGCATTTGCGCCCTGAGTAAACACAGCGACACGCACTTCTTTACCAGAACCTTTGGGCAATACTGTTGAACCACGAACTACCTGATCAGATTTACGCGGATCTATACCCAGATTTACACTAATATCGACAGACTCACTGAATTTAACGCCAGATAATTCTTTAATCAGACCCAGCGCTTCTTCGATTGAATACTGTTTATCTGTATCAATTTTTTCACGAATTGCTTTCATGCGTTTAGATAACTTAGCCATTATTCAACTCCCTCAGTCTCTAAACCCATACGGTGCGCAGTACCCGCAATAGTACGCACTGCCGCATCCATATCCGCCGCTGTCAGATCGGGCTCTTTAATTTTGGCCACTTCTTCCAGCTGCGCACGTGTTACTTTGCCAACTTTATCAATGTTGGGCTTGCCACTGCCTTTAGTAATACCCGCCACTTTTTTCAGCAATACTGATGCTGGAGGCGTTTTGGTAATAAAGGTAAAACTACGATCCGCATACACAGTAATAACAACAGGAATCGGCATACCTTCCTCAAGCGATTGAGTTTTGGCATTGAATGCTTTACAAAATTCCATGATGTTAACACCATGCTGACCCAGAGCCGGACCAACGGGTGGACTTGGATTTGCCTTATTAGCAGGCACCTGCAGCTTAATATAAGCCGTGACTTTTTTTGCCATGATTTCATACTCCAGTGGGTTCTAACGGCGTACCAGCTTTCGCCTTCGGCCTCCCCTGTTTAACATACGTCAGAGACTATCATCTCTGACTCAATTTTTAGCCTTTCTCTACCTGACTGAATTCAAGATCAACCGGCGTTGAACGACCAAAGATAAGAACCGCCACTTTCAGACGGCTCTTTTCATAATCCACTTCTTCAACCACACCATTAAAGTCATTGAATGGACCATCGGTAACACGCACCACTTCGCCAGCCTCGTACAATACTTTTGGTTTTGGTTTTTCTGCACCTTCCTGCACATTCTGCAGAATAGCCTGCGCCTCTTTTTCAGTGATGGGAGCGGGGCGATCTTTAGTACCGCCAATAAAGCCCATTACTTTAGGCACATCTTTTACCAGATGCCATGTATCATCGGTCATCTCCATTTCAACCAGCACATAGCCCGGAAAAAATTTTCTATCTGATTTGCGCTTGTTGCCATCACGCATTTCAATAACTTCTTCCGTAGGCACCAGAATCTGACCGAACTTGTCTTCCATGCCAGCCAGTTTAATATGCTCTTCCAACGATGATTTTACTTTAGCTTCAAAGCCAGAATAAGCATGCACAACATACCAACGCTTTGCCATGTATTATCCCCCCTGACCCGTCAACACAAGGACAGCCCATCGTAAGAACATATCCATTAACCACAGCATAATACCCACCAATATCACCATCACCACAACCATCAATGTGGTTTGCATGGTTTCCTGGCGAGTGGGCCATATAACTTTGCGCACTTCCATGCGTGCATCGCGAGCGAATCCCCAGATTCGATGCCCAAGCAATGTGGTGTAAACCACAAATAGCGCAACCGCTACGAAGCCCAGCAAACCCAGCACTCGATAAAGCAGCGATTCGCCCTCGAAATAATAAAATTGCCCGATACCCAGACACAGCAAAACAACCGCTACCAGCAGTTTTAGCGTATCCAGTTTACCTGCAACATCTGTATCGGCCTTGGCGACCATGGAATATTCTTTCCTACTCTTTAAATAGTGGCAGGCCAGGAGGGACTCGAACCCCCAACCCTCGGTTTTGGAGACCGATGCTCTACCAATTGAGCCACTGGCCTACATTGAAAAGCGGGAAACCCCTTCCGGGAGATCCCGCTCTCAATACCTTGTTACGTAAGAATTATTCAATAACCTTACTTACAACACCTGCGCCGACAGTACGACCACCTTCGCGAATCGCGAAACGTAGACCTTCTTCCATCGCAATCGGTGCTATTAAACTTACTGTCATCTTGACGTTGTCACCTGGCATAA
>JAOUMX010000207.1 GCA_029881275.1 Gammaproteobacteria bacterium
TGATGATCCTGAAATAATAAAAGTGCTTAGCATTATGCTGGAAGGCGCAGGATATGATGTGCGTACAGTTGTTGATGGCCAGCAGGCGATTGATGCTGCTAAACAAGTAGCACCGGATTTATTTTTATTAGACGTTCATATGCATGGTCTTGATGGTTATGAGACCTGTGAAATTATTAAACGTGATGATAAGCTTGCAAAAATACCTGTTATTTTTATCAGTGGTCTTTCAGATCCTTTTAATAAAATTAAAGGTTATGAGCTGGGCGCAGTGGACTATATAAACAAACCATTCTCGCTGCCAGAGGTTGAGCAGCGGATTAAAACCCATCTTAAATTGGGCAATCAGTTCAGGGAGCTTGAGGCAATGAATGCGGCCATGGTTGATCGTGAAATGCGTGTCATTGAACTAAAGGAAGAAGTTAATAAGCTCTCAAAAGAATTAGGGCGGAATCCTCCGTACCCGGTAGTCTGGGAAGCTAAAAAGTAGTTTTATGTCTAAAGTATCAGTGTGCCAGTAATATAAAGGATAGGCGCTAAAATAGATGACTGATAAATTCTCAGAATTATGTCTGGTTAATAAATATAAAATCCTGGTGCCGATTCTGGCGCTACTGTTTCTTGTGATAAGTAGTTTAGCTAGCTGGTATTTGATACAGCAGGCTGAGTTGCTGCTGCGTGAACAAAAAGTTGAATCACTAACCGGTATTGTGAAAGCAACTCATGTATCACTCTATGAATTCTGGTTAAAAAAACACAAGCCTGAACTCGATGAATGGGTAAAAGAACCATGGCTGGTAAATGCAGTTGAAAAATTGCAGTCAGAGGAGCTTTCACGAGATGAATTATTGCGTCATCCGTTGCAGAAACAAATACGTCAGTATTTTGTTGAGCCTCTGGAGCGGCATCATGATCTTGGTATGTTTATTATTTCCAGGAATTATATAAATCTGGTTTCAATGCATGATAGTAATGTTGGTGATTCTAATTTAATTAGACAGTATCGTCCTGAGTTACTGGAAAAATCATTTCAGGGGGAGTTTCAGGTTATACCGCCTGTGCCATCGGATATTATGCTCGAAAATGAAGAAGGAAAATTGATTGAAGCATATCACACAATGTTTTTATCAGCGCCGATAAGAAGTAAATCAGGAAAAATTATTGCTGTGCTGGCAGTTAGAGTGCAGCTACCTAATGAGTTAACGGAAATTTCACGGTTTGGAAAATCAGGTGAAGTTTATTTGTTCGATAGTGCAGGCAGGTTGGCAACTAAAAGTCGATTCGTGAATCAGATTCGTGAATTAGGATTAATTGATAATGATAAGTATGAAATATATAACTTAAAGCTTCTTGATCCGGGGACGGACTTAACAGAAGGGGAAAAGCCAGTACAGAAACGGAGTGAGCAGCCATTAGTGTATATGGCAAAACAGGCAATACAGGGCAATTCGGGGTTCAGTCTGACGGGTTATCGTGATTATCGTGGAGTGAAAGTGCTTGGTGCATGGCTTTGGGATGATTCATTGAATATGGGGGTTGTCGGTGAGATAGATGAGGCCGAAGTGCTGATGTCATTCGATAATTTGAAGTATTTGCTAATGGCTGTAATTGGTTTTGTAATTACTGTTTTTGTAATATTTATTGTTATTATTAACCGTTTAAACAACAGGTCATCAAAAGAGATTGAGAAAAGTGCCCTGGCATTAAATTCAATCGTTGAAAATGCGGCAGATGGAATTATAACCATTAATGAATTTGGCATAATTGAATCAGCAAACACTGCGGCAGAGAAAATTTTTAAATACGAAACGGGTGAGTTAATTGGTGAAAATGTAAAAATAATAATGCCTGCTCACCATAGTGAGCAGCATGATGTGTATCTCGATAATTATCGTGAAACAGGAAAGGCAAAGATTATTGGAATGCCAAGAGAAGTAGAAGGGATGAGTAAAGAAGGTGATGTCTTTCCTGTGCGGGTTGCTGTCAGTGAACATTATATTGATGGAAAGAGAATATTTACCGGCGTGATTCAGGATTTGTCACTGATAAATTCTGCGCGGGCAGCATTGCGTTCAAGTGAAGAAAAGTACAGGCACTTATTTGATGATTCCTGGGATGCCATTATTCTTATTGATGATACTGGCATTATCGACTGTAACAGTTCTGTTGTTGAGATTTTTGGTCTGCCATCATGTAAATCTATTATAGGTAGAAACTTATACGATCTAATGCCTAGAACAGGTGAAGATCAATATGACACCATTCTTAATGGTGGCTATGCGGCTGCCATTGAGAATGGTAAAAGTTTTATTGATATGGAGTGTCAGAGGTTTGATGGAAAGAAATTTATTGCTGAGTTTTCATTTAGTTTTATCGATATTTATGATAATTCAATAATGCAGGTTGTAATAAGAGATATAACTGAGCGCAAATCATATGAACAAGAGCTGCAGAGCAAAAAGCAGAACCTCGAAGAGATTAATAATGAACTGCTAAAAGCTAATAAAGTATCAATGAGTATAATGCAGGATTTAAGGGCTGAGCAGGAAAGGGTTGGTCAGGTTCAGGAAGAATTAAATCATCAGTTGCAGCTTGAGCAAATTGTCTCCGACCATTCTACAAGATTTATTAGCTTAAAATTTAATGAAATCGATGCGGGTATTGAAACAAGTCTGAGCCAGTTGTCTATTTTCTTAAAAGTCAATATTGGTTATGTGTTTATGTTTTCAGATAACTATCGAAAGTTGTCGTTAACACATTATTATGAGGATAAGACTGGTAGAATTAAGGCAGATAAATTACAGAATATAAATTCAAATATTTTACCAAAGATAATAAATCAGGTCAGGATGGGTGACACGGTTATATCATGGTTTAATGATGCGGCACATTATCTTGCTGAGATAAATGCATTGTTTGAAATGAATTCATTATCAGCAATATGTGTGCCTATTGCGTTTGAAGATAGAATTATTG
>JAOUMX010000208.1 GCA_029881275.1 Gammaproteobacteria bacterium
GTATCAGGGCAGACGCCTTGCGGCACCCTGTTATTTCTTGTCTCTGTGCTCACTAACGTAAGCACCCACACAAATTATCTAATCCTAATTTTTAAATATCATCGCTCTCGGCGAGCCGATTAGTATAGCAACTTCCAGCTTAAACAGCCAGTCATTAACTCTCTATTCCTTTCAGCCTTATACCGTCATTCCCCGACAGAGGCGCGCATTGTACAGGGATGGTTATGCAGGTCAACAGCTTTGTGAAAATATTTTTATGTCGGTATAACCCGGGCGAAAATTGCCTTCAGATATTCCGTTTCCGGAATTGCTGGATGCACCGGATGGTCAGGCCCCTGATAACCCTGAATCAGGATCTGGGCATTACGATCCAGATGCCTCGCTGACTGCAGAACAATACCCTGTAAATCATGCCTTGGCAGATGATGGGAGCACGAACCAGACACCAGAACCCCATCTTTCGACAATAACTGGATTGCCAGCTGATTTAATCGACGATAAGCCTCTCGACCTTCTTTATAATCTTTCTTTCGTTTGATAAATGCCGGCGGATCAACGATCACTACATCAAATTTTTCCTTTTCCTCCCTTAATTCTTTCATTACCTTGAAAGCATCACCCTGAATACCGGACATCCTGTCCACAACATTATTTAATTCCGCATTTTGACCCACAAAGTCCAGAGCCTGCACGGAAGCATCGACAGACACAACCTCTTTAGCTCCCTCCACCGCCGCTTTTACACCCCAGGCACCAATATAACTAAACACATCCAGTACACGCTGGCCTTTTACCAGCCCGGTCAATGCCTGCCTGTTCATACGCTGATCATAATACCAGCCGGTTTTCTGCCCTGACCGTATTGGCGCATGATATTTAACACCCATATCTTCCAGATACACCGTATCGACCTCTTCACCCAGGACCATTTCCTGATACAAAGGCAAACCTTCCCGCTCACGCGCACTACTGTCGTTTCTCAATAGAATTGTTTTTGGCTTAATGACTTTTTCCAGTGCAGCAATCACTTCCTGCTTCATAACCTCCATACCGGCCGTCGTCAGTTGAACAACCAGAACATCGCCAAAGCGGTCAACCACCAACCCGGGCAAGAAATCACTTTCACCGAACACCAGACGATAATAGGGACCATTAAAAAAACGCTCTCTTAATGAAAGCGCAACCTTAATCCGGTGAACCAGCAATGACTGACTGGGAGGATGCTTAATATCGCGACTCATAATTCGTGCACAAATCAAAGAAACCGGATTAACATACGCCACACCCAGAGACTTGCCATTATGCGATTGCAAATCCACCAGCTGCCCCGCCTCAAAAGCATCAAACGGTGTTTCCCGGGTATTTATTTCATTACTGAATACCCATAAATGCCCAGCTTTTATTCTTCGATCTTCATTTTTCTTAAGCTTTAATGCCGGAAACTGTAAATTCATATTCAATTACTCAATAAGATCAACGATGACACTGCATCAAATAACACAGACGCAACCCATGCAACAACATAAACCATGACATATAAACCCATAACAATACCAGCAGGAGAATGCTAAACGAACCATATAATGATGAATAAGCCTCGCTAAACAGTACATAATAAACAAATAACATTTTAGCAACTTGCCATATCAGTGAAACAATAAAAGAAGACACCAAAGCAACCCGCACATTAATTTTCATATTTGGCGAAACTTTAAAGATTACAAAAAACAAAAACCAGATCAGCAAATACGATAACAACGTCAACAAGCCAAACATTTCACCATATTCACCAACTACACGCTGCAAATAATCGGACAAATAAAATGAACCACCTAGAGTAACAGGCATTAACAAAGCCAGAACAAGATATGTACGCAATCCACGCCAAAGACTACTATTAGGTACAAAAAATATTTTATTCACAATATACTGATAATTCTTATAAAAAAGAATGGACGTTACCCCCATATAAACAAAACCCACAACACCCATACGTCGCGCATTTTCCAGAAAAGAATCCATGTACAAATCCACTGCCTCAGTGTGCATCGGCACAAGATTCATCATAATAAATGCTTTAATACTTATAAAATAACTGGAAAAAGCATCTAACTGACTGAGAACATAAAACAGAACCCAAAGCACAGGAATAAAAGAAAAAATAGTATAAAAACTCAGACTGGCAGCATAATAACCAAAATCGTCCCCCAGCAAAAAAACGCAACGCTCATACCAGTACCTTGATCGGATCATAAAACTCATAATTGATAATCTTTGTGCAATTAATACACGATTATGGCAATAACCACATAAACTTAATGAATAGTAACAGACTTATAGTTCAGCTATAGTTGATCTGCTTTAAATACCTTAATACCTATATGAAAAACCCAGACAATAAACTTGCGCACGAAACCAGCCCATACCTGCTTCAGCATGCTGACAACCCGGTCAACTGGCTATCATGGAATACACAGTCACTTAAACTGGCAAAGGAACTTAACAAACCCATTTTATTATCGATTGGGTATTCCGCCTGCCACTGGTGCCATGTTATGGCACATGAATCATTTGAAGATGATGCCACTGCTGCGCTAATGAATAAGTATTTCATCAATATCAAAGTCGATCGCGAAGAACGGCCTGACCTGGACAAAATTTATCAGACATCTCATTCACTGTTAACCGGACGACCAGGTGGCTGGCCACTAACCGTATTTCTCACCCCTGATAATCAAATGCCGTTTTATGCAGGCACATATTTTCCAAACAAACCTCGCTACGGCATGCCTGCTTTCAGTGAGATTCTCTCTACAGTCAATAATATCTACGAAACTCGGAAAGACGACATTACTGAACAAAACAATCACCTTCAACAGATGCTTGATGAAATAAACAACACTAACAATAATCCGGTCGACTCAATTAATACCCTGCCCCTGGATCTTGCGCGCAAACAAATC
>JAOUMX010000087.1 GCA_029881275.1 Gammaproteobacteria bacterium
GACCTGACCAAAAGCGCTCCAGAATTCAGCGTATTGCTCAGTTTCATTTTTGGCCATCGATTCCAGCATGCCGAGCACTTTTTTCACCGAAGCCGCACGAATTTTATCAATCACTCGATTGTGCTGCAGAATTTCACGGGATACATTCAACGGCAAATCATCCGAGTCCACTATACCGCGTACAAAACGCAGATAGTTAGGCATTAAATGCTCTGTCTCATCCATAATGAAGACACGCTTCACATAGAGCTTGATACCGCGTTTACGATCACGATCATAAAGATCGAATGGCGCATGCCTGGGAATATACAACAATGAGGTATAAGACTGATTGCCTTCAACACGATTATGAGTCCATTTCATGGGCTCTTCAAAATCATGGGCAATGTGTTTATAAAATTCCTTGTACTCGTCTTCTTCAATTTCGGCTTTAGGTCGCGCCCATAATGCAGAGGCTTTATTAACCGCTTCATCTTCAGGCTGTTTGTCCTTATCGTCTTCACCCATGGCCTCTTTCTTCATCATAATCGGTAAAGAAATATGATCCGAATAGGTATGAACAATATTACGCAGACGCCAGCCATCAACAAATTCGACTTCATCATCACGTACATGAAGAATAATTTCGGTACCGCGCTGTGCTCGCTCAATGGTTTCCAGCGTAAAGCTGCCTTCACCATCAGATTCCCAACGTACGCCCTGATCCGCAGAAAGACCGGCACGACGGGTGAGTACGGTTACCTTATCGGCAACAATAAAAGTCGAATAGAAACCAACACCAAACTGACCAATCAGCTGGGAATCTTTGGCCTGATCACCGGACAGTGACTCCATAAAACGTTTGGTGCCCGAACTCGCAATAGTGCCGATATTTTCCACCAGCTCATCACGTGACATACCAATACCATTATCAGTGATGGTGATGGTTTTTTTATCTTTGTCATAATCAATGCGGATTTTTAAGTCAGGGTCAGATTCATACAAATCCCCCTTCCCCAGCGCCTCAAAACGTAATTTGTCACAGGCATCTGATGCATTGGAAATCAGTTCACGTAAGAAAATTTCCTTGTTGGAATACAAGGAATGAATCATTAATTTTAAAAGCTGTTTAACTTCCGCCTGGAATTCCAGGGTCTCTTTATAGGCTTCTACGCTCATTTTTAACTCCCGATTTAAATCGCCTGTTTACTTGGGGTTAATAATTGGAATTTCAACCCCTTCATGACGAAGAAGCGTTTCTTTCAGACTCAGGACAGGACCGGCCGTTTTGCCGGCAAAACCACCCATACCCGCTTTTGCCACTACCCGGTGACAGGGAATAAACAATGGAATGGGATTGGCACGACAGGCATTGCCCACTGCTCGTGGCGATGAATGCAACTCAGCAGCAATATCACCATAGGTTCTAACACTGCCCGCCGGGATTTGACGCAACAGAGTCCAGACCCGTTGCTGATATTCGGTGCCCCCGGGTGCCAGTGGCAAGTCCAGTGAATGACTCGCTGTCACCGCATAGGTCTTAAGCTGTTCACGTGCCAGGCACATCAAGGCATCATCAGGTTCTGAATCGGCCGGCATCTCCACATCAAAATCCACTTCCACCAGATTCTGATCTTCAAACCGAAGTTTCAGATTGGTGAAAGGCATGGCGACAAATAAAACACTCACTGCTCACTGACCTGAGTGAACTGATTACTTTGCTGTAATCGAAGCTGCTGTAGACGCTGACGGATCACCGATTTACGTGTCTCATCACCGGTAATGCGCAATAAATGAATATACTGCTCACGGGCATCTTTAATCAATCCCGCCTTGCCCATCGCTTCAGCGGCTCGAAAAATAGCCGTGTGATACCAGGGGTCTATGTCACCTTCCACAGGTTGTGCCGATTTCAGAAACAACCAGGCGGCCTGCTGCTGATTATTGAGCGCCTGATAAGATTCAGCTTCCCAGAAGGCCAGCTCTCTTAATACTTTTTTTGATAATGGATACTGTTCAAGTTTTTCAAAAGCAACCAGAGCCTGCTGATGTGACTGCACATTCTGCAAATCAAACACTACCTGCAAATACTGATCAATCTGGATTTCCTGGAGTTTTTTACGACTGGAAAGCATGTTAACCAGAATATCAGTACCTTCCTGATACTGACCTCCCAGAATCAGCACCCGTGCTCGCCTAAGATTCCAGCCAAAATCATCCTCACCCTCCGGTGGCTGTGATAGACCGGCCATTAATTTTGCCGCTGTTGCAAGATCAGCATTGGCCAGTGAATAGTCCACTAACACATACCGTGTTACTGCCGGAATATTTTCTAGACTGGTAATCTGTTTGCTTTTCATAAACAGGGCATGAATAACGTCAATGCCTGATTTTTTCTTTTCCAGCAAGGTCGCAAGATTTTCAAATGCCGCCTGCCGATGATGATCCTGTAATGCATTCAACGACAAGGTTGCAAACAGGCACCTGGCCTGACGCGGTTCAGTTGCAAACAAATTAGACGCCTTCAGATACCAGGCTTCATCATCACCGCGTAATAAATTAAATTCATTGGCCAGCTGCAACCCTGCCTGACGATATGCCTGCCATAAACTATCAGCTGACACATAAACATCTATACCACTAAAATTTTTTCGTAAATAACGATCCGACTTTAATTCCAGCATGGCTTCCAGCGCTTCCACCTGAATTAAATAATTTTGCTGTAGCAACGCGGCTCTTAAAATAACATACCAGTATAAATGCTGTTCATTCAGATTTTTCTTTGCTGCTTTCAGACGTTTTCGCGCCTGTTTTTCAGCCTGCTCACTGGTGATTACATTAGCCTGCAACCGGGCCAGTAACAACAGCACTTCAGCCTGTATCGACTTATTATTTTCCAGTAATTTAATCGCCTGAAGCGGATGATCAGAATCAATCAATATCTGTGCCTGTAACAGTACCCATTGATCATCGACCAGATGATCCATACCATAATCAAGACGATAACGGCGCATCGCCCGTTGCGCATCATCAATACGTCGCATACCCAGATAACTACGAATAATTAAACGCCGCCACTCTTCCAGCTGATCCGTCTGACTCACCACAGTCCAGACCTGATCACGCAGTAACATCAATGCCTGTTCAGGCTGATTCAATTGCAGATAGGCCTCAACCTGCTGAGTGACAAATGTATTTTTATCCTCGGCAGCAAATAACACATTCAAGCCGTTTGATTTTTGTTCGATAAACCGATCAATAATCTGTTGCCAGTTTTCCATTTCCCGTAACAGATCGATGCGTTTACGTTCCCACACCAACCAGTCCTGCAGACGTTCCGCCGACAACTCGGGCTGATAACTCTGTATAAAATGCAATGCCAGACCACGGGCATTATGTGACACCAGCTGGTCGATCTTATTGAGCTGTTTTTGATTCTCCACAGAACCACTGCTTAACTCAGTCATGATCGATGCTGTATTATCAACCACAGGCGAAGGCTCTATGGCTGCTTCAGATAGCACCAGCAAAGGAAACCCGGCTAATAAAATAAATAGAAAATGCATATTGAGCATATTAATAAAGATTACAAAAACAAAAAAGGGTGCCAGAAGCACCCTTTTTTATACATACATTTCAAAAAGCAATTATAACTTTTCTTTGATACGCGCAGATTTACCTGTACGACCACGCAGATAGTAAAGTTTGGCACGACGAACTTTGCCGCGACGTTTTACATCAATTTCACTGATCAGGGGGCTGTAAGTCTGGAAAACACGCTCTACACCTTCACCATTTGAAATCTTACGAACGGTAAATGCTGAATTCAAACCACGATTACGTTTTGCAATTACAACACCTTCAAAAGCCTGTAAACGCTCACGATCACCTTCTTTAACACGTACCTGAACTACGACAGTGTCTCCGGATTGAAAAGCCGGAATTTCTTTGTTCATCTGTTCCGCTTCAAGTTGTGCGATGATGTTACTCATTGTCTTACTCCAAAACATTAATTCTTATTTTGCTGCCGGTATTCCGTCTGGAATTCCTGCAACAACTGACGCTGCTCTTTGTTCAACGTCATCTCATTCAATAATTCAGGCCTTCTTAACCAGGTACGACCCAAACTCTGTTTCATACGCCATTGTTCTATGGCTTTGTGATTGCCACCGAGTAAAACCTCGGGAACACGCTGACCTTCAATGTCTTCCGGTCTTGTGTAATGTGGACAATCCAGTAATCCATCCATGAACGAATCCTGAGCTGCTGAATCCTCACCCCCCAAAACCCCGGGGATCATCCTGGCAACTGCATCGATAATGACCAGAGCCGGTAATTCACCACCGCTCAGTACATAGTCACCAATCGACCATTCTTCATCGACTTCCTTCTCGATGATACGTTCATCTATGCCTTCATAACGTCCGGCAATCAGTATTAATGCTGGCTGCCTGGCCATTTCCTGAACAGCCTGTTGTGTCAATGGCTGCCCCTGAGGACTTAAATATATCACCCTGGCATTTTCACCTGCTGATCTGCGTGCCGCCTGTATCGCATCACGTAGCGGCTCGACCTTCATCAACATGCCCGGTCCACCGCCATAGGGTCTATCATCTACGGTGCGGTGTTTATCATGGGTGTAATCTCTCGGATTCCAGCACTCTAACTGAAGCAGCCCATTTTTAACGGCTCGCCCCAGTACACCCACATTAGCAACACTCGTTATCAGTTCTGGAAACAGTGTTACTACATTAAATCTCATAACGATTCCGGTTAAAAATCCGGATCCCAGTCAACGGTGATCACACCCGCTTCCAGGTCTACCTTGATGACTGCGTGTCCCTGGGTAAAAGGTATCAGCCGTTGCCGATCCGATTTCACCACCATGACATCATTGGCCCCGGTCTCCATCATCTGACTGACCGTGCCCAGATCAACACCTTCAGTATTGACAACCCGAAGACCTTGCAGGTCTCGCCAGTAATATTCGCCTTCTTCAGGTTCATCTAACTGGTCGTTGTGAATCGCAATCTCAGCACCGATTAATAACTGGGCCTGATCACAATCATTCACATCCCTGATCTTGGCTATCACTGTTTTACCCTGGCGCTTTCCGGTTTCCACCTCAATTTCACGCCAGCTTCCCTTCTGTTTAATAAACCAGGGGGAATATTTCACAATTCCTTCGCGCGGATCAGTATAGGAATGCACCTTGATCCAGCCTTTTACTCCAAATATCCCGGAAATTTTTCCGAGCTCCAGCAACTGGTCTTCGTTAATGGCTGTCATAGCCTAAAACCAGCCGCCGAACGGGACTCAGGCGTTAGCCTTACGAGCCTCTTTAATCAATGAGCTAACACGATCAGAGGTACCAGCACCCTGAGCAACCCAGTGATCAATGCGATCCAGGCTCAGTTCAAGACGCTTTTCAGAACCCTGTGCAACCGGGTTAAAAAAGCCAATACGCTCTATATAACGACCATCACGACGCATGCGTGAATCAGTTACAACAACATGATAAAAAGGCTTTTTCTTAGCGCCGCCACGTGTTAAACGAATAGTTACCATTAGTTTCTATCTCAAATTCTGTTGATTGAAGGCACAGCTGCCCCCAGGAAACGCGGAATTTTAGCGACTTCACTGGTGGGAAGCAAGTAAAACAACGATCAGTTAAGGTATTTTTTAACAATTACACTCAAAATTGAGTCTCAGTCATTATTTCGTCCCCTATACATCTTCACCAGGACCGTCTGTTACCTGGTGAAACGACTAAAACCCCATACCTGTGGGCATTTTGCCTTTCATCATTTTCATCATCTTGGCCATGCCACCACCGGCAAGTTTTTTCATCATTTTACTCATCTGGGTTTGCTGCTTGATCAAACGATTCACATCCTGCACCTGTACCCCGGCACCCAGCGCGATACGGCGCTTACGTGAACCCTTGATGATATCGGGGAAAGCACGTTCTTTGGCCGTCATTGACTGAATCACTGCAATCATCCGTTTGACGTCACGGTCATTCATTTTGTCTTTGACATTACTCGGTAACTGCCCCATTCCCGGCAACTTATCCAGCAAACCACCCAGACCGCCCATATTCATCATCTGTTCAAGCTGATCTTTTAAATCATTGAAGTCAAATCCCTTGCCTTTCTGGACCTTTTTGGCCAGTTTGGCGGCCTTGTCCTTATCCATTTTCTGCTCAGTCTCTTCAATCAGACTAAGCACATCCCCCATACCCAGAATACGGGATGCCAGACGATCAGGATGAAACGGTTCCAGGGCATCGACTTTTTCACCGGCACCCAGAAACTTGATCGGCTTGCCGGTAATCTGGCGAATCGACAACGCAGCACCACCGCGGGCATCACCGTCGGTCTTGGTGAGAACAATACCGGTTAGCTCCAGACTATCATTAAAGACTTTGGCGGTATTCGCCGCATCCTGACCGGTCATACTGTCGACCACAAACAGGGTTTCTACCGGATTAATTGCACTGTGAATACGCTGAATTTCACCCATCATTTCGGCATCAATGTGCAGACGGCCGGCGGTATCGACCAGCAACACATCCTGAAACTGTTTTCTGGCACTGTCTATGGCCGCTTTGGCAATTGCCACCGGGTCCTGATCTTTTGCACTGGGGAAAAAGCTAACACCCACCTGAGTCGCCAGTGTTTCCAGCTGCTTGATCGCTGCCGGGCGATAAACGTCACAACTCACCACCATGACTTTTTTGTTATGCCGTTCTTTTAACAATCTGGCCAGCTTGGCCACCGTGGTGGTTTTACCCGCACCCTGCAAACCGGCCATCAGTACCACCGCTGGGGGCTGGGCATTGAGATTCAGCGCCTCGTTGGCTTCCCCCATGGTGCTGACCAGTTCATCATTAACAATCTTGATAAATGCCTGCCCGGGTGAAAGACTGGTAAGTACTTCCTGACCCACGGCCCGTTGTTTAACCCGATCGACAAAATCACGTACCACCGGTAAAGCCACATCGGCTTCCAGCAAGGCCATACGTACATCACGTAAGGTATCCTTGATATTGTCTTCGGTCAGACGCCCCTGACCACGTAAATTTTTAATCGTCTTGGCCAGACGATCACTTAAGCTATCAAACATATTTTTCTTGCTGAGAAATAAAAAAGAAAAGAATTATAACTGAAAAACGTCACCACTTGATAATTGCTGCAAATCCCAGTCATGCCCAAAGGCAGCACGACACTCATCCATAATGAGTTTTTCTTCACCGGGCTTCAAATGGCTAATGCCAAGTTTAGGTTTATGCCTGAGCTTGGTAAGGTCCTCAGCCAGCAGACTGGGACAATAATGACGAGCCAGATGAGCCAGCTCAATATCATGATTAGCAAATCCCGATTCGACCACCATGAAATCCAGTCGTGGAAAACGATTTAAAACCTGCCACAGGGTATCATTGGTAGTGGTATCACCACTGTAGGCAAACACTGCTCGATCGGTTTTAACCGCATAGGCTACCGCAGGCACAATATGGTTCACTTCAATCATTTCCACTGAACGGCCATCAAGCTCAAACACATCACCTGTTTTCATTTCTTCAAACTTTAATACCGGGGCTTCCTTGTTCGGTAACTCGGTAAAATCAGGCCAGACAATCCAGTTAAAAATATGCGTCTTTAAGGCCGCTATGGTCTCTTTTAATGCATGCACTATAACTGGCTGTTTTATATCCGAGAACAGGGTATCGACCAATAACGGGATGGTTGCCACATGGTCCATATGGCTATGGGTAATAAAGATATGCCTGATTTTAAGCATTTCGTGCAGCGGCAAATCACCGACACCGGTTCCCGCATCCAGCAGGATATCATCATCAATGAGATAAGATGAGGTTCGGACATTCTGACCTATACCACCGCTACATCCCAGAATACGTACTTGCATGTTTTCCCCTGAAAACAGGTTGCGTTCATTTATGCTTAGCAGAAACTTCAAGTTTACGCTTAAAAAAATAGCAACATACTGAAAATTCAGCTAATTTGTCTACATTTCGTGATTATTCTCACACAGTATAGTCAATTCATAACATAAACCAGCATTAACCAATTAACAGTTATGTGTAGAAAAAAACATAAAATCAGGCATGGTGATTGATGCCGTTTTTATTTAACCTGTTAGAATTGAAATTAATGAATAATAAAGCCTGTTTAAAATGAGCTCATTACCCGGATTTATCGCAATTACACTTTACCTTGTCTGTACACTCGGACTGATATTTAGACTTCAGGAAAAACCTTTTGCCACACAAACGCCTATTTTACTGCTACTGGCACCTGGCTTTGCTGCCCAGATATTTCACTGGATCGCCCTCTATATCAGCCTGATTTCAGAACAGGGACTTCAACTGGGCGTGTTTAATGCAGCCTCCGTTATTGGTGCCATTATCACATTGATTATTTTACTCATGTCCGTTCAACGACAGACAGAAGTCCTGGCAGTTATGGTATTGCCATTAACGGCCATTGCCTTAATTCTGGAGCTCACCTTACCCAATTACTATTTTCTGCCTTCTGATACACCGACGGGAATACAGATTCATGTCATGGTATCCATCGTCGCCTACAGCCTGCTGGGCATGGCCGCTCTGATGTCATTAATACTGGCCATGCAAAATCGCCAGCTACATAAACATCACCCGGGTGGTTTACTGCATCATCTGCCGCCTTTACAGACCATGGAAAAACTATTATTTGATTCTATTATTGCCGGATTCATAGGCCTGAGCATTGCCCTGATCAGCGGATTTGCTTTTCTGGACGATATTTTTGCCCAGCATCTGGTACATAAAACCGTGCTATCCATTATTGCCTGGTGTGTTTTTGGTACCCTGCTGACAGGACGATTGATCCTCGGCTGGCGAGGACGCACCGCTATTCGCTGGACCTTAACCGGCTTTGCCAGTCTAATGCTGGCTTATTTTGGTAGCAAATTCGTACTGGAATTTTTAATTTCATCCTGATACCAAATTGCTTAGAATTTATTTTCTAAAATCACAGGGATAATTTCTCTTGAACGACATATCAACGGCGGTTTTATTCAGCCTGCTCGCCATTTTAATATTATTGTCTGCTTTCTTTTCCAGCTCCGAAACAGGACTCATGTCGCTGAATCGTTATCGCCTGAAACATCTGGCCGAGAAAGGTCACCGTGGTGCCAAACTGGCTCAAACCTTATTACAGAGACCCGACCGATTACTCGGCATCATTTTACTGGGTAATAATTTCGTCAACATTCTGGCCTCTGCACTGGCCACGATTATTGCACTTCGTCTGCTGGGTGAAACCGGCATTGCTATCGCAACCGGCCTGCTGACATTTATCGTATTAATTTTTGCCGAAGTAGCCCCCAAGACACTGGCCGCATTACACCCTGAACGCATCGCATTTCCCGCCGCCTATATTTATACCCCTTTACTGAAAATTTTATATCCACTGGTTTTTCTGGTTAACATCATGGCCAACGGTGTATTAAGACTCATCGGTGTAAAGCCGGGACATATAAAACACGAGGGTGTGAGCGTTGAAGAATTACGCGCCGTGGTGAGAGAAACCAGCAAACTGATCCCACAAAAACATCAGGACATGCTGATGGGTATACTTAATCTGGAAGATGCCACAGTTGATGACATCATGGTACCGCGCAATGAAATCACTGCCATTGATCTTGAAGATGACTGGGATGAAATTTTAAAACAGCTCACCACCTGTCACCGCACACGCATACCTTTTTACCGTGGCGACATCAACAACATAGTTGGCATCATTCATATGCGCCGTGTAATCAATCTGTTAACCCATAACGAACTTAACCGGGTTAATCTTGAAAAAGAAATTCGCGAAGCCTATTTCATACCTGAAGGCACATCATTGTATCAACAGCTGGAAAATTTTCAGCACAATAAACGCCGCACCGCTTTAGCCGTTGATGAATATGGCGATATACAGGGACTGGTCACACTGGAAGACATTCTTGAAGAAGTGGTAGGTGAATTTACTACTGCATCTCATATGACCAATCAGAACATTCAATCACAGGATGACAATAGTTTTCTGATCAGCGGCAATACGCACATCAGAGAAATCAATCGTACTCTGGGATGGAATTTACCTGTAGATGGCCCCAAAACGCTTAACGGTTTAATACTGGAATACATGGAAATTATTCCCGAACCGGGAACCAGCTTAATGATTGCTGAACACCCGATTGAAATTATTAAAACCCAGAACAATGCGGTACAAATTACAAAAATTAAACCACCAATTTCATCCCCGGATAGCACGACCACAACACAACCCGACAAAGACATGGACGGTGGTTGATGGCTAAAACTAAAATGCAGTATCAATGCACAGCCTGTGGTTCATTACATCCAAAATGGTCAGGTCAATGTGGTGACTGCGAAGCATGGAATACCTTAACTGAAAGCATTATCGAAAGTGAAAAACCCAATCCTCGCTTCACCGGTTTTGCGGGCAAATCAACAGTACAGACCATGGCTGACATCAGTCTCAATGAAGAGCCCCGCACTGCCACCGGCATCGGCGAACTGGATCGCGTACTCGGCGGTGGTCTGGTCTATGGTTCCGTGGTTTTAATTGGTGGCGATCCCGGCATTGGTAAATCCACGTTACTCACCCAAACACTGGCCAGTCTCGGACAAAAATTAAAAGCGCTGTATGTCACTGGTGAAGAATCCCTGCAACAGGTCACCCTGCGTGCGCGACGACTTGGCATGGGCAATGACCCCTTCAGTTTATTAACGGAAACCTGCGTCGAGAGAATTATCAAACTGGCGCAACAGGAAAAGCCGCAGTTGATGGTGGTGGACTCTATACAAACGGTTTACACCGAAGCATTACAGTCTGCTCCCGGCGCCGTTGCACAGGTACGTGAAAGCGCCGCGCAGCTGGTACGCTTTGCCAAACAGACCAATACCGCTTTATTTCTGGTTGGGCATGTAACCAAAGAAGGTACGCTGGCCGGACCAAGGGTACTGGAACACATGGTCGATACGGTACTGTATTTTGAAGGTGACCCCGGCGAACGTTATCGCATGATACGCGCAGTCAAAAACCGTTTTGGTGCTGTCAATGAACTCGGCCTGTTCGCCATGACCGAACAGGGCTTAAAAGCCGTCAGCAATCCTTCTGCTATTTTTCTCTCACGCCATGAT
>JAOUMX010000209.1 GCA_029881275.1 Gammaproteobacteria bacterium
CTGATCTCACACCTGAAAAGGTCGATGAGATTATTGACGGTCTGGAGTAACCATGGCGAACGAAGTCTGCTACGCGACATTGCAGTTTGAAGACCAGCCCTGGTCATATGAGAACTATTTAAAGATCGGCGGCTATCAGGCGTGGAAGAAAATTCTTGATGAAAAAATTCCACCGGAAGATGTTATCGAAATTGTTAAGTCGTCAGGTTTGCGTGGTCGTGGTGGTGCCGGTTTTCCCACCGGATTGAAATGGAGTTTTATGCCGCGTAATGCGCCGGTGCAAAAATATATTGTCTGTAATTCAGATGAGTCCGAGCCAGGCACCTGTAAAGACCGTGATATTTTAAGGTTCAATCCGCATGCGCTGGTTGAAGGTATGGCGATTGCCGGTTATTGCATAGGCGCGACCGTGGGATATAACTATATGCGCGGCGAGTTTATGGATGAGCCTTATCTGCATTTTGAGCAGGCGGTGAAGGAAGCCTATGAAAAAGGTTATTTAGGTCAGAATATTCTCGGTTCGGGTGTTGATTTTGATCTTTATCCTACTCTCGGTGCAGGTGCTTATATCTGTGGTGAAGAAACCGCTTTACTGGAATCACTGGAAGGTAAAAAAGGTCAGCCAAGATTCAAGCCACCGTTTCCGGCCAATGTCGGTTTGTACGGTAGGCCAACGACTATTAATAACACTGAGTCATTAGCATCTGTACCCAGCATTGTTCGTAATGGCGGTGAATGGTTTGCTAATCTGGGTGTTGCGAACTCCGGTGGTGTGAAATGTTTTTCTGTATCCGGTCATGTAAACAAGCCGGGTAATTTTGAAATTAATATGGGTACGCCGTTTAAAGATTTACTGGAAATGGCCGGTGGTGTTAAAGACGGTCGTAAACTGAAAGCTGTCATTCCCGGTGGTTCGTCAGTGCCGGTAGTGCCAGCAGATATTATGATGCAGGCCAATATGGATTATGACTCGATCACCAAAGTGGGTTCCATGCTGGGTTCAGGTGCGGTGATTGTCATGGATGAAACAACGGACATGGTAAAAGTACTGCATCGAATCTCCCGTTTTTATTTTTCTGAATCCTGTGGTCAGTGTACGCCCTGTCGCGAAGGTACCGGCTGGCTGTATCGCATGTTAACTCGAATTGTTGAAGGTAAAGGCATGCCAGAAGATCTGGATAAGCTGGATGACGTGGCCAGTAAAATTGAAGGCCGTACGATTTGTGCATTGGGTGATGCGGCAGCCATGCCAGTAAGAAGTTTTGTAAAACATTTTCGTCATGAATTTGAATATTACATTGAACATAAACGCAGTATGGTTGGTGCCTAGATGACTGAAGAACTGGTTACAATCACGGTTGATGGTCAGGAGCTAAAAGCACCTAAGGGTGCGATGTTGATTTCTGTGACCGATGATAACGGTATTCGTGTACCGCGTTTCTGTTATCACAAGAAATTATCAGTTGCTGCGAATTGTCGTATGTGTCTGGTGGATGTTGAAAAAGCGCCCAAGCCCATGCCTGCCTGTGCCACACCGGTGATGGATGGTATGGTGGTGCACACCAAATCACCAAGAGCCATTGCGGCACAAAAGTCGGTGATGGAATTCCTGTTAATTAATCATCCGCTCGATTGTCCGATCTGTGATCAGGGTGGTGAGTGTGAATTACAGGATGTCTCTATGGGTTATGGTGGAGATGTTTCCCAGTACAGTGAAATCAAACGTGTTGTGTTTGATAAAGATATTGGTTCATTAATTCAAACTGAATTGACCCGCTGTATTCAGTGTACCCGTTGTATTCGTTTTGGTGAAGAAATTGCCGGCATGCGTGAACTGGGTGCTACTGATCGTGGTGATCGTATGGTGATCGGCACATTTATCGAAAAGAGTGTTGATTCGGAAATGTCCGGTAATGTTATTGATATCTGTCCGGTCGGTGCATTAACCGCCAAGCCTTCTCGATTTGCAGGACGAGCCTGGGAAATGGAACAGCATCCCGGTGTGGCGCCTCACGATTCAGTGGGTTCGAATATCAATATTCATACGCTGCGTGGCAAAGTGATTCGTGTGGTACCCCGTGATAATGAAACGATTAATGAAGTCTGGATTTCAGATCGGGATCGTTTTAGTTATCAGGGACTTTATGCGGATGATCGCGCCATGACACCGATGATTAAAAATAATGGTGAATGGCAGGCGTGTGACTGGGATGAAGCTTTGCAAAAAGCAGCCACCGGATTACAGGCTGTCAGCGCGACAGATGTGAATCAACTGGGTGCCTGGATTTCACCAAGTGCCACACTTGAAGAACATTATCTGTTACAGAAAATAATGCGTGGTCTGGGTAGTCATAATATTGATCACCGGTTACATCAGACTGATTTTACGGATCAGGCCACAGCACCGGTTATGCCATGGCTGGGACAGAGTATCGAAGATCTGGAACAGCTTAATGCTGCTTTATTAATTGGTTCGTATGTGCGCAAGCAGCAACCAATGATGGCACATCGTCTGCGTAAAGCCGCGATTAATCATGCGGCCAATATCAGTTTTGTTAATCCAAGAAAATTTGACTGGCATTTCCCGGTCATGGCTGAATGTGTATCGTCCGCTGCGGGCATGCTGGAAGATCTTGCCGCCATTGCTAAAGCTGCCTGTGATGGTGCAACTGCACCGGCTCATCTGGCTGATGTTATTAATGCGGCACAGGTCAATGATCAACATAAGCAAATTGCTAACAGTTTAAAACAGGCTGACAAAGCCACTGTTTTAATCGGCACTATTGCCACTCAGCATCCACAGTTATCGGTTATCCGTCAGCTGGCCGGTGTTATTGCCGAGCAAACCAGTTCAGTGCTGGGTTATTTTCCAGAGGCTAATTCAGCCGGTGCCTGGCTGGCGGGATCCGTTCCCCACCGTGGGCCTGCGGGACAAGCTGTTAATGCTCC
>JAOUMX010000210.1 GCA_029881275.1 Gammaproteobacteria bacterium
TGAAAGCATGGAAGACTTTCCCTTTGCTGAAGAAGAACTGGTTGATGCTGAGTTTCTAACCTGGATGAGACAGCTTAAACCATACCAGCTCTCATATGGCCAACTCCCCTTAAGCCAGCGTGATTACCCCGGCGGGCAGGAATTATCCTTATTAAATTCCATTGTTCCACTGGCCAACGACGAGGGTCAAATTATGGGCTTTTTGACCGCCAGAACATTAGGCAGCCAGCTGGATAATATTCTCGAAACACGGTTACTGAGCAATAACATCCAGGTCACTATTGCAGAGCTTAATCCTGACAATCCTTCACGTCATGGCATGTTATTGTACAGCGATGCCAACCATATCAAATTCAGTCTGCCGCGATTACCAGAACCAAAAATCAGCGATACTATCCATGATGAACTTATGCAGCTCATATTACGCGATCGTTTTGGTGTTTTTCATAATCCGGAAAATAATCAGAATTATTTCTTTCAGGAATTTTTTCCATACCAGAACCAGCTGGTTAGCTGGATGATTATGTTGCAGGTTGATGAACGTTTCTTTAATGAGCCTTTTCAACGTATACGGTTTGGTCTGTTTGCCTTTGCTTTTTTCGCACTTCTTATCAGTTTAGTTCTTGCCAATATGGGTGCAAAGCACATTGCTGAACCCATCACTCGCTTCTCCCAGATGCTTAAAAATTATGCCGATGGTGAACAATTCTCCAACATCCAGTCAGACATTAACGCCACCGAACTAAAACAGCTTAATCAGTCATTCAATTATCTGGTTAATACTCTGGAATCAACGGAAAAGGAAAGGGATCGTGCTCAGCATTTGATGCTACAAAGCGCAAAGCTTGCCAGCATTGGTGAAATGGCGGCCGGTATTGGCCATGAAATTAATAACCCGTTAAATAATATTCTTTCTTACGCCACATTGATCGAACGCGATATTCCCGGTGACAACCAGGAAATCAAAGATGATATTGCAGGGCTACGCAATGAAGCCCTCCGTGCCAGTCGCATTGTTAAAGGCATACTTAATTTTGCCCGTCAGGTACCGCCTGAATACAAAACATTTAATCTTAACGACTGGCTTAAAGAAACATTATTACTGATAGCACCGGAAGCTCATAAACATCATGTACAAACAATGCTGGTTAACCACCCGAACCTGCAACTGGAAGGTGATTATCATCAGCTACAACAGGTATTACTTAATTTACTCATGAATGCACTACAGGCCAGCCAGCCTGGACAAATTGTGGAATTATCTGCCCACAAAATGGACGACAATCAAATCATGATCATTGTCTCGGATCATGGCAAGAGCCTGAGCGATGAAGAAAAAGAAAAAATCTTTGATCCCTTTTATACTACCAAAAAAATTGGTGAAGGCAGTGGACTGGGTTTGTCTATCAGCCTGGGCATCGTACAATATCATCACGGCCAGCTTATTCTGGAAAACAATACCCAGGGTGGCGTTAATGCAATCATGATACTACCACTTGAACATTCTAAATGATGACCCAGGCCAGATATGACCAGTAACCTTAAAATTCACTTCATAGATGACGACCCAGGCCAGATATGACCAGTAACCTTAAAATTCATTTTATCGATGACGATGTAACAGCGGGCGATTTATTCCGCCGTTTCAGTCGTGGCAAACCCTATGACATTCAAATCTTTCGTGATCCTGAAAAAGCACTCGACGATATTCGCACTAATGGCAGTCATCTGGTTATTACCGACCTCAGCATGCCCGGTATGTCAGGCCTGGATTTGCTAGAACACATACGCCATACCGATATCGAACTGCCGGTTATCATGATTACCGGTTTTTCAACGGAAGATAATGCTATCAAGGCATTACGCTTAGGCGCATCAGACTTCATTAAAAAACCTTTCGATATGGATGCGCTATTTGAACAGATTGATGAAACACTAAAATCCGCGGCACATCGCAAAGAAGAAAAAAGCAGGCAACCCAAAATTGCTGACTTTCAACATCAGTTTGGCATGATTGGTAACTCCGTAGCCATTAACAAAATTTTTTCCATCATTGACAAGATTTCAGACATTCGCTGTAACGTGATCATTGAAGGAGAATCAGGTACTGGCAAGGAACTGGTCGCACATGCCATACATAATCACAGTCAGTTTTCTGATCAGCCCTTTATTGTCATTGATTGCGGCTCGCTTACCGATACCCTGTTAGAAACAGAATTATTCGGACACGAAAAAGGCGCCTTTACCGGTGCCAGTCACCATAAGCCCGGGCTTCTGGAAGTTGCCAGTGGCGGCACGGTATTTCTTGATGAAATCTGTAATATTTCTGATGCCATGCAAATGAAATTAATGCGTGCTGTTCAGGCACAGCAAATTACCCGGGTTGGTGGTATACAACCCGTTGATATCGATGTACGTTTTGTCACCGCCACTAATCGTAATATTGAAGACATGATTGCTGCGGGACACTTCCGTCACGATCTTTATCATCGACTGAATGTAGTAACCATTAATATGCCACCGCTAAGACAACGCAAGGAAGATATTGAACCATTACTGGATTTTTTTATTCACGAGTTTTCCACTCGCTATCATCGGCAGGTGACCGGTTTTGATAAACAATCCCTGGATCATCTCAAGCACTACAGCTGGCCCGGAAATATTCGTGAACTTCGCAATCTGGTTGAGCGCGCTATCGCACTGGCTGATTCGGATATTCTTCACCTTGAACATGACCCTGTACAGACCCCCTGCGACGATAGCATCGATTCTGATACACCCAGCCTGGAAGAACTTGAAAAACGCTACATAATGAAAATTCTGCAACGCTGTCATGATAACCGGGAACAAACGGCTGCTATTCTGGGGATTAATAAATCCACTCTTTGGCGTAAGTTGCAAAGCTGGCAAGATTGAGATTCATCTTTCTTTTAGCTGGGCGTAAGTT
>JAOUMX010000088.1 GCA_029881275.1 Gammaproteobacteria bacterium
AAAAAATATTATTCCTGTTTTTATTACTGAATACACACATAATCCAGGCAGACAATGCCTTTTCAGTTTCCGGCAGTCTTTTGTATTTCGATTATGAAGAATTTTCGGATAGCGGTCTCTCCCTGAATCATGAAACCGGCTTCATACCCGGTATCAACATGAATTACCGTTTAGAGAATAATCAGCTGGCGTTCACACTCCATGATGGAAGCGTTGAATATAATGGACAGACTCAATCTGGCAGCCCGCATCAAACAGATACAATAGAAACGTTATATACGCTAACCTATCGGCATTATTTCCCTGTCACTGACGGCCTGAACAGGAACAACTATTACACCGGACTAGGCTATCAATTCTGGGAACGTGACATTCAGGCTCGAAATAATATTAACCGACTTTTTGAAGAATACAGCTGGTGGACGATTGAAGCCGGCATACAAACACTCATTTACCGGCAGAATAACTATCAGGTTACACTTGATCTGGGATTACTGCATACCATTAACGGCATCATTTATATCGATTTAACCGATATAGGCTATGGCTACCCTCACTTATCGCTGGGCAATCGCGCCGGCATAAATACACATTTAACATTTACTAAATTAATCACTGATAATCAGAGTTTGTATATTAACCTTAACTACAAGCACTGGAAATTTGGCAAAAGTAATTCTCAAACACTTAATAATGGAACATCGGGCATCACTATTACTGAACCAGCCAGTCATTCAAACCATAGCCAATTATCACTTGGCTGGATTATTTATTTTTAATATCCAGTAAACTCTAATTTGATACTTTTAAATTAGCACTTTGCTTAATCATCTATTCAGATAATCAAACAAATCTTCTGTCCATCAAAAACCTGAACCCGTTCACATAAACAAGGGGAACGTTTTTCTCTACTGGTTCGTGTTAATAAATGTGGGATACAAAAAATACCATCCTTAACCTTCATTTCATTAAGCACATAACCAGACAAATAAACGAGAGATTTTATTATGAAACTAATTAATTATTTTTTCTGCGGCCTTCTGGCCTCGCATATAATTCTAACCGGCTGTAGCGAAACCCCTGTTGCTTCAACAAATTATTCAGGCTCAACATCTCAGGCTGCACTTGATAATATCAACGCTGACGCATTTGCACGAGCAGCCATCGATGCAACCTTGCTGGTCAAAGAATCAAAAACATTACTGGATTCCCTTTCTGCTTCCTGTAGCAGTGGCTCCGTCACTCAGGATGTCAATATTATTGATAGCACTCTTATCTTTACTTTCAATAATTGTGACCTTGGCACCAATCAAATTATTAACGGGCAGGCCACTGTTTCCGGAAATCTGTCAGGTAATGCTACGATTTCGTTCATCAATTTTACAATTAAAGATAATGCAGGAATCACATTAAGCACTGTCGAAAACCTGTCTGCATCCTGCAGCGGAGGCAATACCGGTACATGCACCCTGTCGTCTGACTTCACTGGAACCCGTGGACTGATCTACCGCATCAGCAATTTTACTGCTGTTAAAAATATTGCTGGTGATCTTACCAGCATAACCGGCCGCCTGTATCACCCTGATTATGGTTATGTTGATATCACTACCACGACTGATATCAGTTTTGGAACCTGCGCCAGCACGACTATTCCTGACGGCGGCATTATTCAGTTTACCGGTTCCAATAATGCAACCATCACCTATACCTGTACTGATATAACCAGCAGTATTACCGGCGGCGCAACAACAACCGTAAACTGGTAAATTTTAAACAAACAATAAAAAAGCGCACCAGTGTGCGCCTTTTTATTTATTCAATATCAAAATTATTATCTAATGCCTAATAGTTCAACTTCAAATACCAGCGTTGCATCAGGCGGAATTACGCCACCGGCCCCACGCGAACCATAGCCCATTTCAGAAGGAATGGTCAGTTTACGTTTACCACCGACTTTCATACCTTTAACACCTTCATCCCAGCCTTTGATAACCTGACCAACACCCAGAGTAAAACTAAACGGATCATTACGGTCTAAACTCGAATCAAATTTTGTACCATCTGTTAACCAGCCGGTGTAATGGACAACAACAATTTGTGCTTTACCTGCATTACCGGCTTCTTCACCTTCACCCACTACCAGGTCTTCAATTATTAAATCTGCCACTATTATTTCTCCTCAGCTTTTAATTTTGCAAAATATTCATCTTTAATTCGTTTCACTAATGCACTTAACAAGAATAACGCTAATAAATTTGGTAAAGCCATTAAAATGGTAGTGATATCTGCAATATTCCATACCAGCTTTAGCGGTACTGCGGCACCGACCACAATCAGCACAGTATAAAATACACGGTAAGGTCTGACAGCCTGTTCGCCGAATAAAAAACAGGCTGAACGATCACCGTAGTAAGACCAGGCAATCATGGTGGAGAAAGCAAACAGCATCAATCCAAATCCAACAATCATCGCGCCACCAGCGCCCATTGACTGACTGAATGCATAGGCGGTTAATGCTGCCCCTACGGTTTCAGCATCGGCGCTCATGTAGGCGCCTGTGACCACTATCACCAGTCCGGTCATAGTGCAGATGACCAGGGTATCCACAAACGGCTCCATCATGGCAACCAGCCCTTCTCTCACCGGCTCTTTTGTTTTTGCTGCCGCATGTGCCATGGGTGACGATCCCAGCCCGGCCTCATTTGAAAACAGTCCCCGAGCCACACCCCATCGAATCGCCTCTCCCACGGCTGCCGCCCCCACAGCACTGACATTCAGGGCACTATTAAAAATAGTCATAATAGCCTGTGGCACCTGATCAGCATTCATAATCAAAACCACAAAGGCTGCAAAAATATAAGTCATGGCCATAAAAGGAACGATGGTACCCGCCACTTTTGCTATGCGTTTAACCCCGCCTAAAATAACCATACCCACCAGCAAGGCCATCAGCACACCGATAAACCAGCCATAATCACGCAACTCTGGCCATATAAATGCCAGACCGTCTACCACAGAGTTTGCCTGTACCAGATTACCAATACCAAATGAGGCAATCAGTGCAAACGATGCGAAAATCACCGCCGTACGTTTCATTTTCAGACCGTGCAACAGGGTATACATAGGACCACCAGAGACTTCACCCTGATCATTAATTTCACGAAATTTTAACGCCAGTGTACTTTCGGTAAACTTTGTCGCCATGCCCACAAAGGCGGTCACCCACATCCAGAATAAAGCGCCCGGCCCACCCAGTGAAATGGCCGTTGCCACGCCCGCAATATTACCGGTGCCCACGGTGGCAGATAGTGCCGTCGATAGAGCCTGAAAATGACTGACCTCACCAGGGTCATCATGATGCGTATATTTTCCCCTGATCAAATTAACAGAATGCCTGAACCCCGTTATCTGGATAAAACGTAATTTAATGGTTAAATACAATCCTGTGCCAACCAGAATCAACATGGTCAGGCCGTTGTTCCATAACAGACCTGCAAGCTTGCCTGTATATTCAGTTAAAATATCCACCCTGCACCTCATTTTTATTTTATTTAGTAGAAAGATAGCATGAATAAACTCGAAAAACCGTTTGAAAGCCGGTTACAGGAGCGCGTTTAATTGTTATCACCGCTGTAATATCAGCCTGATTTCAGACTGGAAACAGGCATCGACTCTTAATGCCTGCTGTATGATTTCTCATCTGATTGATACATATCTACTGACCACTGTTTTACTTATGTTTACGCCTGGACAGTATATTGCGTTTATCAGCAACCCAGAAAAAAACCGGGCATATTGGCAATGCATCAACATGGACCATCAACGATCATAAATCACGTCTGATAAAAGTTATTGCAATAAAATTAATGGTTAAGCTCTTTGAACATGAACTGGATATGACGCTTATAATACCTGTTGCCTTGCACAATTCTCAGCCGGTATTACATTAATATGATGTGCACTTTATGTTTCACAACTCTGTGACGACAAGCACCGACATTAACTAATAAAAGTAACTTTTCTTCTTCTGCTTTTCTTTTTTCTCTATTAGAACAGGGATTGTGCCATGCTCAACCAGACTTCTCATATAAACAAAACCATCACGTCCTTCACCAACAAACTTATAGAAACGGGTGGTTCTTTCATTATCCACAGTTAACACAGATTCTTCCCTGTTTTCATTATGTTCCATGATTAATTGTTTTAAACGTTTCTTGATTTCGAGCTCAAGATCACCCCTTACCGCTTCAACATATTTAACAAAAGCCGCTGTTTTATGAATTATTTTCAACTGGTCTTTTTGCTCGGCAGGTAACGCATCATAGTCAAAATTACTCATCACGCCTATATCAGCCTTTACTCCAATTACCTTCTTTACGACTTCGCTCTCATTACTGGAGAACTTATAATAAATACGTCGTTTACCAATAACTTCATCATCTAACTTTGCACCATAGCGCACCAGGGTATAACGCCTTTCATTTAATTCATAATAAGGCGCAAAATAAGAACCGCTTGAAAAAGCATTGCCAAATGCCAGTGTTTTTCTTTCTAAATGATCAATGGAATCCAGATTGCTTTCTTTCCTGACAAAAAATACCGAATAGAATTTTGGCAGTCCTGATTTAAAACGCTGCTCAAAAATATCTGCATTAGTATATTCCGCATAAATTAATGCCGGAAATAATGTATCCGTTACCCAGTCAACATCCCCATTATCAAGTGCATCAATCATCTTACTAATACTATTCAGTTCGAGGATCTTTACTTTTGAAACACCGAGATCGGACATGCCACGAACAATGGCTTCAGCTTTTGGCTGAATATCATCATTTTGAATTTCAGATCCCGAGAGGACCAGTCGACCAACGACCAGGGTATCTTTTGTGTCAGCATTTGCAGGCAAAGACAAAATTACCAGCAATGATAAAGCTGTCATATTAATCCAAATTGATCTGCAAAATTTAATCATTTGTAATTATTGAACAACGCCAAAATATATAGAATACAGTGATTATACAAAACAATTACAAAAAAGGGGGCCTAAGCCCCCTTCTTATTTACAATCCTGGAAACAGTAAATTACTTATAAAAACTAATCATTTTTTCCAGTGACACAGGCTTGATCTTGTCAGCCTGGCCAGCACAACCAAATGACTCGTAACGAGCTTTACAGATTTCTTTCATTGCCTTGGTAGATTCTTTGAGGAATTTACGTGGGTCAAAGTTAGAAGGATTATCGCTCAGGTGCTTACGGATAGAACCGGTAGATGCCATACGCAGGTCAGTATCGATGTTAACTTTACGCACACCGTTTTTAATACCATTAACGATTTCTTCAACGGGCACACCATAAGTCTGACCCATATCACCGCCATAGTTATTGATAATTTCCAGCCAGTCCTGTGGCACTGATGAAGAACCGTGCATAACCAGATGAGTATTAGGAATGCGGGCATGAATTTCTTTAATACGGTCGATACGCAGAATTTCACCTGTTGGCTCTTTGGTAAACTTGTATGCACCGTGAGACGTACCGATAGCGATAGCCAGTGCATCAACACCTGTATCATTAACAAACTGGGCAGCTTCTTCAACACCAGTCAGCAACTGATCCATATCCAGCTTGCCTTCCGCGCCATGGCCGTCTTCTTCACCCATTTCGCCAGTTTCCAGTGAACCCAGACAACCCAGTTCGCCTTCAACCGAAACACCACCAGCATGCGCCATTTTTACAACTTCACGCGTCACATCGACATTATATTCATAGCTTGCCGGTGTCTTCATATCAGCCATTAATGAACCGTCCATCATAACTGAACTGAATCCAGACTGGATAGAACGCAAACATACTGCTGGTTCTGAACCGTGATCCTGATGCATAACCAGAGGAATATGTGGGTACATTTCAATCGCGGCAGAAATCAGATGGCGCAGGAAGGGCTCACCTGCATAAGAACGTGCGCCAGCAGAACCCTGCAGAATAACAGGACTATTAGCTTCGTCAGCAGCCTGCATGATGGCATGCACCTGCTCCATATTGTTTACATTAAATGCCGGCATACCATAACCGTTTTCAGCGGCATGATCCAGTAATTGGCGTAATGATACTAATGCCATGATGTGTCTCCTAAAACAAGGTTTGTTATTTATCTGAAACTTTTACTTTACCGATGGTGATCACTTTCATTGCATTCGTGCCACCACCTTCATCACCCAGCATATCGCCTCGGGTAATAATAATTCTATTTCCATCTTTAACTATTCCATTTTCTTCCAGCAGGTTGGCCACTTTCGAACTCATGTTATATGGACCAATCTTTCCAAAATCAATACAGGTCGGATAGACCCCGCGATACAGGGTAACCTTACGACGCGTTCTTTCCCTTGGGCTCAATGCATAGATTGGAATACCCGAACTGATTCGGGACATCCATAATACAGTTGAACCGGATTCAGTCAATGCCGCAATACAGTCAACATTCAGATGATTTGCTGTATACATGGTTGCCATCGCAATAGCTTCATCAACACGTCCAAACGTCAGATGCACACGGTGATCTGATACCTTGGCTCTGGGATGCTGCTCAGCCGATTCGCAAATCCGGCTCATGGCCTTAACCACTTTTACAGGATGAGCACCTGCCGCCGTCTCGCCTGATAGCATCACCGCATCTGTACCGTCATGCACAGCGTTGGCGACATCAAACACTTCCGCCCGGGTTGGAATCGAATTCTCGATCATCGACTCCATCATCTGGGTCGCAGTAATGACGACACGATCCTTTTCACGGGCACGGTGAATCAGATCTTTCTGGATTGCGGGCAGCTCGGCATCACCGACCTCAACACCCAGGTCACCACGGGCAACCATGATAGCATCCGAGGCTTCGATCATTTCATCAATAACACCAAGGGCTTCGGCACGCTCTATCTTGGCCACTATACCGCCATAACCACCGGCATCGCGCAATAACTGACGTGCCCGATTGATATCATCCGCACACTTGGGAAATGAAATCGCCACATAATCTGCCTGGATAACAGCTGCTGCCTTGATATCTTCTATGTCTTTTTCTGTTAACGCTGGTGCAGATAAACCGCCACCGAGAAGATTAATGCCTTTCTTATCTGACAAAATACCTGACTGGGCCACACTACAGTAAATCTTTGAACCCTCGACTTTCACCACATCCAGGATCATGCGGCCATCATCCAGTAACAGGGTGTTACCCGGTTTTACATCAGTGACCAGGCTCTTGTAGGTAATACCCACCGCTTCCTGTGTTCCCTCCGCTGGATCCATATCGGCATCGAGAATAAAGGTATCACCCTTATTAAGAAAAACTTTTTTATCCTTGAATCGTTCTGTACGAATTTTAGGTCCCTGCATATCAGCAAGGACACCCACAATACGCCCCTGTTTCGCTGCAGAAGCACGCACCATAGCTGCCCGATTAGCCTGTTCTTCATGGGTACCATGTGAATAATTTAATCTAACCACATCAACACCAGCCGCAATCAGCTCATCAATGACCGCAGGATCATCGGTAGCAGGACCCAGTGTTGCAACTATTTTGGTTCTACGCAAAGGAAGAACTCCTGAATTTGTTACATGTAAATATAAAGAGGCCCCATGCGGAGCCTCATCGCTTTAAGCTTTTGCACGCTCTTCTAGCATGGCAACTGCTGGTAATGTTTTACCTTCCAGATACTCCAGGAATGCACCACCCGCAGTAGAAATATAAGAAACCTTGTCATAGATATCATATTTCTGGATAGCAGCAATCGTGTCACCACCACCGGCAAGACTGAAGCCTTTAGCATTGGCAATTGCCATGGATACTGTTTTGGTGCCTTCACCAAACTGATCGAATTCAAATACGCCAACAGGACCATTCCATACGATAGTACCGGCTTTAGAAATAATATCTGCCAGCTCTTTAGCAGAGTCTGGACCAATATCGAAGATCATATCGTCATCAGCCACTTCGCTGGCTTTCTTCAACGTTGCTTCAGCCGTTTCTGAAAATTCTTTACCACAGACGACATCCGTTGCAATTGGAATAATTGCACCACGCGATTTCATTTTTTCAACCAGTGCTTTGGCAGTATCAACCAGATCATCTTCACACAGAGATTTACCAACATTGTTACCCATAGCTTTCAGGAAGGTATTGGCGATACCACCACCAACAACCATCTGATCCACTTTTTCAGACAAGGCTTCAAGTACAGTCAGTTTAGTTGAGACTTTAGAACCACCCACAATTGCCACCATTGGGCGCGCTGGGTTAGCCAGTGCTTTTGCCAGTGCGTCCAGTTCACCTGCCAGCAATAAACCAGCACACGCGGTTGGTGCAAATTTACCAACACCGTGAGTCGAAGCCTGTGCACGATGCGCAGTACCGAATGCATCCATAACAAACACGTCACACAGTGCCGCATATTTTTTTGCTAACTCTTCGTTATCTTTTTTCTCGCCCGCATTGAAACGTACATTTTCTAACAGTACCACTTCACCACCAGCAACAACTGGTGCATTATCCAGATAACCTTTAACTAATTTAACTTCCTTACCCAGCTTTGCCGACATATCAGCGGCGATGGGCGCCAGAGAATTTTCTTCGTCCGCAACACCTTCTTCAGGACGACCACGGTGAGACATTACCATTACAGCAGCGCCGGCCTTCATGCAATGCTCAATAGTTGGCATAGACGCAGTAATACGCGCATCAGATGTAACTTTGCCATCTTTAACCGGCACGTTGAGGTCAGCACGAATTAATACGCGTTTGCCAGCAAGATCAAGATCAGTTAGCTTGATAAAAGACATGTTGTAACTCCTAAGAAATTCCAAAATTTTTTAAAAACTGTTTGGTAAAAATATGCAATGTTTAACAAACAACTCTTTTATATAAATTAACCAGCCCGAGATTCCCGGGCTGATTAAAACTTTTTCTCTGACAGTCAAATAGATAACTATTTAACTATCTAATTAAGAAAGATTTTGTTCGCGAGCAAGGCGGCGAATAATTTTGAGATATTGAGCGTACATCAGTACGTGATCATTCAAAATTGTCAGCCAACGCTGCTCCCGGACAAAAGATTCTTAATTTGCAGCCACGTGCTGAACGAAACGCATCATGTTACAAGTGTAACCGTACTCGTTGTCGTACCAGCTAACCAGCTTAACGAAAGTGCCGTCCAGAGCGATACCGGCTTCTGCATCAAATATTGAAGAGTAACCAACGCCACGGAAATCAGTAGAAACAACTTTCTCGTCTGTGTAACCCAGAGTTTTGCTGATGTCGCCATTTTCAGACGCGTGTTTCATAGCTGCACAGATGTCTGCATATGAAGCTTCTTTTTCCAGCTCAACAGTCAGGTCAACAACAGATACGTCTGAAGTAGGAACACGGAAAGCCATACCGGTCAGCTTGCCATTCAGTTCTGGAAGAACAACACCTACTGCTTTAGCAGCACCCGTTGATGAAGGAATGATGTTTTCCAGGATACCACGGCCACCGCGCCAGTCTTTAGAAGAAGGACCGTCAACAGTTTTCTGTGTAGCAGTTGCAGCATGAACAGTTGTCATCAGACCACGTTTGATGCCCCACTTGTCATTGATAACTTTAGCCATTGGAGCCAGACAGTTAGTAGTACATGAAGCAGCAGAAACGATTTTCTGACCCGCATAAGTTTCGTGGTTTACACCGTAAACGAACATTGGAGTAGCATCTTTAGAAGGCGCAGACTGAACTACTTTCTTAGCACCTGCATCGATGTGTTTCTGACAGCTTTCTTCAGTCAGGAAGAAACCAGTACAATCAATAACGATATCAGCACCAACTTCGTTCCATTTCAGATCAGCAGGATCACGCTCAGCAGTCAGACGAATTTTTTTACCATCAACAATCATGGCACCAGCTTCTGCAGATACTTCACCACCAAAACGACCATGTACTGAATCGTACTTCAGCATGTATGCCAGGTAATCTGCATCCAGCAGGTCATTGATACCTACAATTTCGATGTCTTTGAATTCGTTGTAAACCGCACGAAATACCATACGACCGATACGGCCGAAACCGTTAATACCAACTTTAATCGTCATATTATGTCTCCAAAATTTTAATATTTAATTTAAAAACCATTAACTATCCAGCCTGAATTCTCAGGCTGGATAACCAAAATTACAGTACGCTCTCAACTGCCTTAACAACATTTTCAACAGTGAAGCCGAACTCTTTAAACAGCTGATCTGCTGGTGCAGATTCGCCGAAACGATCGATACCGACAACAGCACCTGTACCCACGTACTTGTACCAGCCATCTGTACAGGCTGCTTCCACTGCAACACGTGCAGTAACTGCTTTAGGCAATACAGATTCTTTATAAGCTGCATCCTGCGCATCAAACACGTTGGTTGAAGGCATAGATACAACTCTGATTTTCTTGCCAGACATCTTCTCAGCAGCACCCATTGCCAGCGCAACTTCTGATCCTGTCGCAATAATGATGGCATCAGGTGTGCCGTCACAATCTTTCAGTACATAGCCACCTTTAGCAACATCACCAATCTGCGCATCAGTACGAGTCTGATGAGGTAAACCCTGACGAGAGAAGATCAGACATGATGGACCGTCTTTACGTTCAACTGCCTGCTGCCATGCAACTGCAGATTCAACTGCATCACATGGACGCCATACCGCCATGTTTGGAATCATGCGCATAGTAGGAATCTGCTCAACTGGCTGATGGGTAGGACCATCTTCACCCAGACCGATAGAGTCATGTGTATAAACAAAAATTGAACGCTGTTTCATCAACGCTGCCATACGCAGTGCATTACGGGCGTACTCAGAGAACATCAGGAATGTTGCGCCGAATGGAATCAGACCACCGTGCAGTGCAATACCATTCATGATGGCAGACATACCGAACTCACGAACACCGTAGCGAACATAGTTAGATACTTCATTGGCATCCATTGGCTTGTAACCAGACCATTCAGTCAGGTTTGAGCAACCCAGGTCAGCAGAACCACCAAACAGCTCAGGCAACATAGGTGAATAGTTTTCGATACAGGCTAATGAAGCCTGACGAGTCGCAGGACTTTTTGCTGCTGCATTAACAGACTTG
>JAOUMX010000089.1 GCA_029881275.1 Gammaproteobacteria bacterium
TTCAGCAGGAACGCGACCAGAAACTGCGTTATCGCAATGCGCTGGGCGACCTGGCACATAGCCTTAAAACTCCCCTGGCAATTTTGCAAGCGGGTCTGCAATCAGACACGGAGTCAAAAGATAACCTGCAGCAACAGATTCAACGCATGAATTCAATAGTAGAATACCAGCTGCAACGTGCAGCAACAGCTGGCATAACCAGTAGCAGTCAGGTTATTAATGTTAAAAAAATACTTGAACGAATAAATGAGTCATTGCAGAAAGTTTACCGGGATAAATCACTGAAGGTGGACATACAAGCCGATGAATCCTTGCATTTCAAAGGAGATGAAGGCGATCTGATGGAATTAGTCGGTAACCTGCTAGATAATGCATATAAATGGTCAAAACATCAGATTTCGGTCATAGCAAGTCAACAAGACGGTACATTAACAATCATCATACTCGATGATGGTCCTGGTATTGTTGCCAACCAGGTTGATGATTTGCTGCAACGCGGGAAACGAGCTGATCAGAGTATAGACGGCCACGGTATTGGATTATCGATTGTTCGTAATATTTTAGATGCTTACCAGGGAAACCTGACCATCACAAGAAGTCATCTTGGTGGGGCTGAGATACAGATCACACTGAAATGATTTTATAACATGTTCGTTCAGTTACCGTTCAGCTATATCATGTTGAAATGAAGCCGTAAATAACGCAGCTACTGCTGGAGGCTTCAATGTTACAGTCAATACAATCAATTAATTTAAAGAAACTGTCACCTGTTTTACTTCTGGGTATTTTAGTAATTCCCTCTGCAGGGTTTGCTTTAGAAAACCTGACTTCCAGAAGCAACAAAACAATCAGTTATCAGTTGTCTATAGAACCGGATCAGACAATAAAAGACCGAGAGCTAAAAGATTCCGGGGTCGTAACTAATGAAAAGCTGATTTATGAAGGTTTCAGACAAGAATCGACTGTCGTTGGCATAACAGCAACCTATATAAATTATACAAACGAATTCAGTATTTTTAATGCATCAAGTAACCTTATCAGTGATTTTGACTATGACGGCTTTTATCATCGTTTTAGAGTCACTGTTGATGCGGATACGATTTATCAGTCGGCGCATGTTTATGCAAAACTTTATCTAAGTTATGAAGGTGGTCCATGGAATTATTATGCGTGTAGCAGTACATATCATATCAATGGAGATAGCAGCCTGGATAGTTTTACTATTGAAACAGAGTTAACAGATGGTTATCCTGCAGGATATTATGATATACGAATAGAATTGTATGATGCAGATTACGATACATATTTGTTGGCTTATGGCCCTTATGATAACACCTCATTAAGCACTCTCCCGCTTGAAGATAGTTACCGGGATGCCAATGGCTATGGACATCATTCTATTGAAACTGATGTATTCATTAGTGGGAGCGGTTCAATGGACTGGTTGATGTTAACCATAGCCAGTTTACTTTTAGCAGGGCGTAAATTAGGATTTTAAAGTATTCATACAATGGCAGTAATAATAAAGATTAAAAATTGAATATTGAATATATTTAATCTAATGCTACATTGATATCAAATATATCCTGAATTCAGGAATTTGGTAATTATTACTACAGAGAATTATTTATAGGCTTAATTTTTCTAAGTAATTCTTCAATTTTTTCGGCTGGTAAGGGGCTGTAAAGATAGTAACCCTGGACAGAATCACAATTTTTCTGTTTAAGAAACTCAAACTGTTTATGATTCTCCACGCCCTCAGCAATAACTTTCAATTTCATAGCATGTGCCATTTGGATAATGGCTTCGATAACAGCCTCGCCATCGCTGCTTACATTTATCTCACATATAAAACTACGATCAATTTTCAGGGTATCAATTGGATAGTGTCTAAGATATGACAGTGATGAAAAACCGGTTCCAAAATCATCAAGTGCAATTGTTATGCCCCTGGCTCGTAATTCGGCCAGTATTTTAGATGTACGTTCAGGATTAGCCATATAAATACGTTCAGTAAGCTCAATTTCAAGGAGCTCTGGATTAATATTATATGCCTCGAGTATATGAGATAGTACGCCAGTCAAGTCCTGCCGCTCAAACTGCACATTTGAGATATTGATTGAAGTTCTGATAGCAGCGTAGCCAGCATCTTGCCATTCTCTATTTTGTCTACATACTTCATTAATTAGCCATTCACCTAATTGCATTATTAGACCCGTGTCCTCTGCAATCGGTATAAAATCGACAGGACTAATTAAACCAGTCTCTGGATCATTCCATCTAATAAGTGCTTCTATACCAGAAATATTTCCATTATCTATATTAATCTGAGGTTGATATAGCAGAAAGAACTGATCATTTGCGATGGCGCTTCGCAGCTTGTTTTCCATATCAAGTCGATTTGATACTGTGTTATTCAAATCTTCAGAAAAATACTGGTAATTGTTCTTACCGAGTGACTTTGCATGGTACATCGCTACATCTGAATTCTTTATCAGCATCTCTGCATTATCACCATCAGTAGGAAAAATACTAATGCCAATACTTGCGCCCACGTGAAATTCACGTCCAGAAAAAATAAAAGGTTTTTTTACAGATTCGATAATCCGTTTTGCAGCAGCACAAGGTCCGAATTCATCCTTAATATCTGAGAGTATCATGATAAATTCATCGCCTCCAAATCGGGTAATAATATTATCATCCGCTGTTGCGACATAATCATCAGATCTTAAAGCGTCATTTAATCGTTTTGAGAATTCCTTAAGCAGTTCATCTCCAACATGATGACCAAGAGTGTCATTAACCCATTTAAAATCATCAAGATCGAGAAATAATACTGCAAGTTTCTGGCCTTTTCTTATGGATATTGAAATAGCACGGGTTAAGTGCTCATTAAATAATATACGATTAGGAAGACCGGTAAGTGCATCATGATGCGCCATATGATCAAGGGCGATCTGTTGATCACGTAATTCTTTTTGTATTTCCAGGTTGCGTTGTTCACTGCTATGTAATTCTTTTAGCACGGTACTGGAACGGTGAATATAACGAAGGTTATGACTCAGTACTGTCCAGTTGATAGGTTTAGTAATAAAATTAGTGGCACCAGCATCAAATGCTTTGTCAATTGATTCAATATCCTCAAGCCCAGTCATTATGATAATTGGTGTATGTTCGAACTTTGCATTTTTTCGAATCAGTGAACAAGCATCGAAGCCATTCATTTCAGGCATGATGACATCGAGGAGAATTAGATCAGGGGTAATTTCGTCAATAATCTCTAATGCTTGAATTCCGTTTGAAGATTCTTTTACAATAAAGTTAGACTGACCTAGTGTTTCACTGCATAAGAGGCGAACGGCAGGGTCATCATCTACAACAAGGATTAAGGGTTTTTGCATAACGACTTATCAATTTGAATTAACATATCAATTTCATATATTATATTTCTATACATAATTTATATAGACTTTAGTGCTTCTACAACACCAGTATAGATATTCTTTAAAATAGTCAATTGATTATGCATATCATCGAGTTCTGATATTTTTGCTTTTAATTCAATATATTTGCATTGAGCTGCAAGATCTGTAGCGCCAAGGTTAGCACTGCTTGATTTAAGTGAATGCGCAGCTTCTCTTAATGATTCCGCATCTTTATTAACGATAGATGTTTCAATCTGTGAAATTAGAGTGACCGAGTGTTCAAGGTATATATTTATTACCTTATTTAATATATCATCACGACCAGGTATCTGGGTATTGCGTATAGTATTTAGTGCGCGCTCATCAAGAACAGTTTTTATGATGATTTCTGGCGAACTACCACTGCCAAAAACATGATTGCTATGATTTTCTATATCTGTGTCAGTTTCACCTGCATCTGCTTTACTATTAGATCGCATCATCTGGCTTTTAGCTGAATCGGGTAACCATTTCATTAAAATTCTTATTAATTGTTGAATATCGAATGGTTTGCTCAAGTAATCATCCATACCTGATGCAAGACATGCCTCCTTATCTCCAATTAATGCATTAGCGGTAACTGCAATAATAGGTATTCGTTTGTGGCTGCCTTCTTGTTGTTCACGTATTCTTTTTGTCGCTTCAAAACCGTCCATTATTGGCATCTGACAATCCATCATTATCAAATCATGTCTGGAATCAGAAAATAGCTTTACTGCCTCCTGGCCGTTACTGGCCATCTCTATATCACAGGATAATTTTTCTAACATACTTGAAATAACATTTTGATTAACTGGATTATCTTCAGCAACTAATATATTTGCATTGAAGCTTATATTCATATAATTGTGTTTATTTATATCAATATTTTTCTCATTATTGAGAAATGACTTTTCAAATAAAATGCTAAATGAGAAACAGCTTCCGTTTCCCAGTTCGCTTATTAAGCGGATCTCACCTCCCATCAGGTTCACCAGTTTTTTACAGATCGACAGGCCAAGACCTGTACCACCATATTTACGGGACATTGATCCATCCGCCTGACTAAACATGTTAAAAATATGCTGCTGAACTTCCTGCGCAATACCAATGCCAGTATCACAGACTTCGAATTTTAATGTAATCTTATCATCCTGTTCATTAACAATGTCCACACTAAGGTCGATTTTACCTTTTTCAGTAAACTTAATAGCATTGCTTATCAGGTTAATCAAAATTTGACGTAACCGTATTTCATCTCCCATTACATTGGTATTTAATGAAGATGGTAAGCGCACATTAAGATCGACACCTTTACTTGTGGCACCTTCTTTTAGTAATGAAATAATATTCTCAATTACGTTAACGACGTTAAAGCTATAATTATCGAGATAAAATAAACCTTCTTCGAGCTTGGAGAAGTCAAGAATAGAATTAATTATATCCAGTAGATGTGATCCTGATTTCTTTACAGTCTGTGCATAATCATTCTGTATTCTAGTTAGCTGCGTTTCTAACAATAAATCCGTCATACCCAGTACAGCATTCATGGGTGTGCGTATTTCATGACTCATAGTAGCAAGGAATTCACTTTTTACACGATTGGCTTTTTCTGCAGACTCTTTAGCCTGCTTAAGTTTTTGCGTACGTTCTTCTACCTGTTGTTCAAGCGTTGCCTGGTGATCTTGAATTTTAACTTTACTGATATGCAACTGTCTAACCATCTGGTTAAAATTCTCAGCAAGATGATTTAATTCGCCACCTGTTTCGATAGTTACCTGTTCATTTAACTGACCATTCATAATCTTTTGTGTTGCCATTACTAATTCGGAAACAGGATGAGTAATTCTTCGTGTTAGTAGCAAGGTTAAAGTTATCGCTACGCCTACAATTAATAATGTCATTAAAAATGCAGAAATAATTGCATTGTTAGTTTGTGTTTGTATTAATTCAGTATTAAATATCAGATGCACATATCCGAGAATCTCATTTTTTGTAACTAGATCTGAGGGGTATGTATCTACTAGTGAATGTGAGGCAGTAAATACAGGTACTATAAACTGTATATATTTTCCATTGTCACTAATGATTGTTTCATTAATATTCTCAATAGGAAAATCCAGGTGTTTTTGCGAAATATTTTCTAGTTTTTTCTCGACCAGTACTGTCATATCCTCTCGTAACAATGCAAAATAACTTGTTTTTTTAGCATCAATGCTATCAAGAATTGTTCGGAGATAGTCACTATCTTCTGTATAAAGAGCGTATTCACTAATCTTGGCGATTATTGATGAATTTTGTATTCCTTGCTCGATCAAGGTGTCAAGATATATTTTGCGCTCTCTATTTACCTCATAGATAGTAATTGACATTGCAGTAAATGTGACTAGCAAAATTGAGAGTATGTTAAATTTTGCGGTTAGACCCAGTCTATTTTTCTTGCTCATAGTCTATCCATCATTTATAAATCCTGGATGCTCCACTTATTATTTTATCGTCGATTTCTATCTTCATATGATCTGCTGTTTTCTTATTTATGATATAGATTGTTTTATTTGCAAGTTGTGGCTCAATTTTGTTAGCATCTGTTCCATCAAGTATTTTTAGTGCGGTATCAGCACATTGCTTGCCGAGTTCTGAATAATCCCAGTCAAGCGCATACAGTGCACCTGACTTAACCCATGTATTCGAAAGACCAACAAAAGGAATCCTGTTTCTGAAAGAAAATAGTAGTACAGCTTTTGCTGTGGCTCCAGAATAGACTGTGGTATCTGCAATTCCAAGTATGCTATCAACCTTGTGACTTAACGATTTTAGTGCGGGTGGTATATCTCTGGCTGAATGTATGGGTATATCGATTATTTCGAGATCAAGTTTGGCTGCGGTAACCTTTGCGATATCAACCCATTCCTGATTGAGCTGAGGATCATAAAGAATACCAATCTTTTTCGCCTTGGGTAATATGCGACGATGCCATTTAAGTTGTTCCTCTTGAGATACCATTAATATCACAGTTGTATTATTTGAGTGCTTTGAGACTTCCTTTTTATCAAGAATCATAGTGGCCAGCAGGCTTCGATCAGGTAATTTATTAATAGATTCCTGTACTGCTTTACTGCCAAGGGCAAAGATGACAGTTGGGTTAAGGTTACTTTTGTTTCTCTCAGGATCAAATTGAAAAAACTCAACATCAGGATGAGCCTGTTTAACAGATGCTTTAAAGCTATCTATCGTCTGTTGATAAGGCTTGACGTCATAACTACTTATAATACCGACAACTGCCCCATTGGTTGATAATGAGATTAGTAATATTATAAGTAAAAACAATCGTTTGATTATGTATAACAATGTTGTGTTATTCATTTTTTATGCGTAGATGAAAAATTAAAATGTATAATCAAACTTAATGCGAAAAGATCGTTCATCCTGTTCAATCTGATCCTGTGTATGTTCTTCACCACCAGGATGGCTATATCGTTTATCAAATAGATTATAGATACTGGCAGATAATCGCATTTCTTTAAGCCACTGCTTGTTGAACACAGTTAGATTAGTGATGATATGACTGTCGGTTTTATTGCCATCAAGAGTTTTTCGACCACTTTCATATTGCAGCTCAATACCTGTACTAAAAGAATCATCCACTGTAGGCGCAATTAGATTAAATTTGTAAAGATTACGCGGAGAATTTATAAGTTGTACACCCACACTGTCTTCCGCTTGTTGATTACAAAAACTGATTGATCCCTTCCAGCCATTATCCCAATGACCATGCAATTCAACTTCAGAACCTATGACATGAGCTTCATTCTTATTGACAAATACAAGTAAATTATCGGCAGGGTCTGTAACCAGAACAATCATATTTTCAATGTTGTTACGATATAGGGAAGCAACAATATTCAGATGGTTATCTAAGCCCTGTTCCAGTATGAGTTCGTATGTTTTAATAGTCTCTGGTTCAAGGCTGATAGATCTTTTCTGCGTATTACCATCTTGGTAGTAGACCTCATAGGGATTAGGTGCGCGAAATGCAGAGCCATAAAGCAGCTTCAGATTGGTTTCTGTATAAGGCGACCAGATGACCGCTAGTCGAGGATTTGTACTGTTTTTATTAACAGATGAAAAATAGTCATAACGCAATCCTAGATTAATAATTAGCTCATCAGTTAAACGCAACTCATCCTGAAGAAAAGACGCCCAGGTGTAGTTGTCTGTATTGCTATCCAGGTAAACACCATAGATATCGAATTGATGCTGTTTTTCATATAAACTGTTTCTATACTCAAACCCCATTGTTAGATAATGTTGCTCAGATATTTCTTTACTTAGCTGGGCTTCAGTTCCCCACCAATCACCATTGGTTTTATCATTAAAAATAACTTCGTCAGGTGGGTCACCAGGAAGCGCGTAATCATATGTCCAGTTACCTTCATACCAGTAATCATCATAGAACAGGCGTGCAGTTACATCGACACCATTAGACATCAATGTTTGATACTTGAGATCAATATAGGAATGCCCTTCCCAGGTTCGGGTGTGTGAGTTATTAAAAATTGTACCGTAGCTGGCTGTGGGCACTCCTTTTTCATACTCATCATAGGCTGCTGTCAGCGTAAAATTTCCATATATAAATTTAGCAAATAAATTTTTATTGTTTGCGTCATCTACATCCTGGGCAACTCCATTATTGGTCGTGGGATCATCAAATTCAGGGTAATATAGTTGATCATTACCTTTACTGTCATATCCACTGGCTGAAATTAGAATCTCAAGTTCATTATCATAGCGCATGCCATAAGTAAGTCGTCCCTGTTTACCATTGTGGCTTTCTGCGGAGACAGAAAATTCTGTTCCCTGTGTATCGCGCCCTCTTTTTGTAATTACATTAACGACACCAAAAAATGCACTGCTACCATAAAGCGATGAAGCAGGCCCTCGTACCACTTCCACCCTGTCGATAAGGTCAACATTTACAATCATACCGCGATCAACAACAGCGCTATCGAAAATATTTTCGTTAACACGATGGCCATCAATTAATATAAGAATGCGAGCATTGTAATCACCCTGTATATTCAATCCTCGATTGCCTATAAGACTGTAGTTTCGATCATTAGTCGATTGAAACCCTGGTATAGTATTCAGAATTTCTACCAGAGTTCGATGGCCATAACGCTGGATTTCATCTCCTGTAATAATGCTAATTCTGGCTGGAGCATCAGTAATCTTCTGTTCATATTTAGAGGCGGTAAAGACAGAAGGAATATCCCCGAAAAGCATTGCTTCTTCACCCTGGATTGTATCCAGTACTGGTGGTTCGGACTCTGCCATGCTCGGTATCATGTAAAACAAAGTAATAAGAGATGCAGCAACAACTCTATAAGAAATTTTATATTCTCTCATCCAAAAAAACCTCTTCACAGGAAACTGGCTGCGTTTTTATAAACGAATAACATTCCAATAATGTAGGCTGAAATAAACTGATACTAATCACTGAATAAGATTCACATAAAAAATCTGTAAATCAATAGCATACAGCATTGTTAATTATAGCTTGTTTATCAAAAATGGCTGGATTTAACCTGTTGCTAATCAATAATCTATGATCAATGATATGGTAATTTTATATAATATTTATATAAACTTTTGATTAGGTGGAAAATCTTTGGAATTTTATCTATTTATATAATGTACTGTCTATTCACCAAACAGGTGAAACAAACGGTTAAAATTCATTTTTAATAAATTTATGCGTTGTTAGATATGAATGGATTTATAGTGCTGTGTAAATTGTGTTTAAAGATGGTGCCCGGGGCCGGAGTCGAACCGGCACGGTGTTTCCACCGAGGGATTTTAAGTCCCTTGCGTCTACCAATTTCGCCACCCGGGCATGGATGGAGGCCGAGGCCGGAGTCGAACCGACCTACAGTGATTTGCAATCACGTGCATAACCGCTTTGCTACTCGGCCAGAGTTTTACTAAAGCTAATTATAAAAAAACCCCGGTCGGAATGACCAACCGAGGTTTGCTTATTTGGAGCGGGTGATGAGGATCGAACTCACGACATTCTCGTTGGCAACGAGATGCTCTACCGCTGAGCTACACCCGCCTATTGTTACTTTTTGTCATCCTGACTGGTAGTTTTGCTCGTTAATCTACCTGCTCTGTGTTCCTGTCTGGTTTCTTACAAACCTGCTTGGCTTGCCAGTTGAGCTATTGCGTAAACAGGCCGCCATTTTAATAATTCGCGCTTAACTGTCAAGCATTAATTATTGAGAATTTATAATTATCAGTTACTTACATTTCCAGTTTAACCACCTGCCAGGCGGCTTTCAGGTAAATAAACATAGAAATTATGGTCAGAGCGGCAGCAATACCGAGCAGTATAACCCCTACTGTATGGGTTGGAATGCCCAGCCAGTCGTCTCTGTGCAGCAAAAAGCCAATGGCAAATAGCTGGGAGGTGGTTTTAATCTTGCCGATCATGGAGACAGCAACTGTAGATTTTTTACCCAGATGGGCCATCCATTCTCTCAGGGCTGAAATGGTAATTTCACGACCGATAATAATAATAGTCCCCAGGATAATCAGCATTTCCGGGTGAGCACCGGTAATCATAATCAGCGCGACAGCGACAATCAGTTTATCCGCCACGGGATCAAGAAAGGCACCAAGCGCAGATTGTTGATCCAGTTTACGGGCCAGGTAACCATCAAACCAGTCAGTAATGGCGATTACACCATAAAACCAGGCACTGGCCGGGCGTGCCCAGTCATAAGGCAAATAAAAGATGACCATAAAGGCCGGTATCAGGGCGATACGTATTAACGTGAGTGTATTGGGTATATTTAAATTCATGAATTTTGGCTAGTTCTTAATTTCGCAGCACATCATAAATGATTTGAGCTAATTTTCTACTGATTCCCTGAATTTTAGCCAAATCATCCACTCCGGCCTGTTTTACACCCTGAATACCGCCAAAATGCTTGATTAATGTCTGTCGGCGTTTCGGCCCGAGTCCGGGGATGTTTTCCAGCGTGGACTGCTGACGAGCCTTATCACGTTTGTTTCTATGTCCGCCAATGGCAAAACGGTGGGCCTCATCCCGTACCTGTAATATTAAATGAAATGCCAGTGAGTCCTCTGGTAAGTAATGATCGGGTCTACCATCACTAAATACCAGTTTTTCCAGACCGGCCTTACGCCCTTCCCCCTTGGCCACACCAATCAATAATACGTTTTCAATTTCAAGTTGATCCAGTACTTCGACGGCCTGACGTAACTGCCCTTTGCCGCCATCAATTAATAATATATCCGGTAGCCTGGCTTCACCTTTTTTTAATCGGGTATAGCGTCTTTGCAGCGCCTGACGCATCGCAGCGTAATCATCACCGGGTTCAATGCCCTCAATATTGAATCGTCGGTAGTCATTCTTATAGGCGCCCTCAAGTGTAAACACCACACATGAGGCGACGGTTGCTTCGCCCTGGGTGTGACTGATATCAAAACATTCGATACGTGTGGGTAGTTCATCCAGCTGTAACACTTTTTGTAATTCTTCAAAGCGTTTTAAAGAGCCGGCACGAGATGAGTTTCTGACATGCAGTGAAGTCTGTGCATTATTCAGTGCCATACTCATCCAGCGTGCTCGATCG
>JAOUMX010000211.1 GCA_029881275.1 Gammaproteobacteria bacterium
GGGGCATGGTGCCTGTGGTTATATTCCCAAGTCCTGTTCTCCGCAGCTGATTCACGAAGCGATACTGACCATGCTCGATGGTGGGCACTGGGTACCAGATAGTGTTCGCAACACCCTGACGCCGGTTGATATTGAAGAAAAGAATCTTGCGGCTAAAATTGCAACCCTGACACCGCAGCAGTATCGCGTACTCTGTTATTTGCGTGAAGGCTGTTTGAATAAACAGATTGGCTATGAGCTGGGTATAACCGAGGCAACGATTAAAGCGCATATCACGGCTATTTTTCGTAAGCTGGGTACCAGTAACCGTACACAGGCGGTGATTATGCTCAGTAAAATGTCATTGAGCAGTAATCAGAACGTTATCGAACAGTAATCAGCGGGTTAAAAAAATTTATCTGTTTCAGCTGGTTTTACAGGTTAAATATCTTTCCAGTAGTGCACGTAGTTTACCCGGCTTGATGGGCTTGCGTAGAAAATCATAGCCATGACTGGCGACGCGAATGGATAAATCTTCATCCGGTGTTGCGGAAACGATACAGATGGGAACATCTTTCCATTGTTGACGCAATATATCGGCAAGCTGAATGCCATTCATCTCAGACGTCAGTTGATAATCCATTAAGATCACATCCGGTTGCGGATTGTTCGCGGCATATAATCGGGTAGACGCCAGGTCAGTCGCACTGGACAGTTTACAGCCCCAGTTTTCCATTAATGTGCCGAGTGCGTGAATATTGTTTTCCTCGTCATCGACATAGAAAATATTGAGATTTTCCAGTCCAGATGAAACGTCTGCGATTTTTAAATTACCCTGTTCAATTAATTCTTTTGCACACATTGGAACCAGAATCGAGAACTGGCTACCTTTGCCATCATGAGAGTGTACACGGATCTGGTGTCCCAGCAGGTGAGAGAAGCGTAATGCAATGCCCAGCCCCAGTCCTGCGCCTTCAACATTACTGGTGATGCGGTAAAAGTCGTCAAAGATACGCTGTTGATGGGTCTTGGAAATACCCGGGCCTGTATCGCAGATGCATATTTCTATTTGCCGGTTACGTCGTCTGCAGCCGATAAGGATTTTGCCTTTACTGGTGTATTTAACGGCGTTAGAAAGAAAGTTCTGCAGTATTCGACGTAAGTACTTTGGATCGGATTCTGTCCACAACGATGTTTTCTGCCAGTGAAGGCTGGCGTTGGCGCTGGTTTGAACGCGGAACTCATTAACCAGTGGTTCTAAAATATCGTTCAGCGGAAAATGGCTTATTTGTGGTTTAAGTGATCCCGTGTCCAGTCGGGATATTTCCAGCAGGTTGGAAATGATTTGTTCGGCAGAGCAGATAGCACTGTGTAGATGTTTAAGATTCTCGCTCAGTTCCGGATCGACATACTGTCTTTCCAGTAGTGCGCTGGCATAAAGGTTTGCCGCATTTAATGGCTGTAAAATATCATGACTGGCGATAGCAAGAAATTCTGTTTTACTGGCGTTTAACTTTTCGGCTATCGACTTTGCCTTTATTAATTCAGCTTCAGTTTCACTGTGTTTTTCGATTTCTTCACGCAGTGACTGGTTGATCTTTTCTATTTCTTTGGTACGTTCCTTTACATGTTGCTCGAGGCTGAGATTAACTTCTTTCAATTCATTTTGAGCGTTAATAAATTCACTGATGTCATCGTAAGTGGTTACATAGCCACCACCTGGCAATGGCCGTCCTTTTATTTCAATAACGCCATCATTATGTGTTCTAACCACGCGATAGGATTTGCCTGCTGTCAGATGTTCGAGTCGGGTGTGTATCTGAGCATCAATGGCACCGGCACCGAGCATGCCGCGTTCGGCATTGAATCGTACCAGGTCTTCAACGGGGCGGCCGACACGCAACATGCCTGGGGGATAATTGAACATCTGTTCATAACGTTTATTCCAGGCCACTATTTTCAGATCTGCATTGACCACGCTGATAGCGGACGAGATGCTTTCAAATGACGCGAATAGCATGTCCTGATTAAATTGCAGGGTGCGAGTGGTTTCTTCAAATATATTGACCACATCTTCCACGGCCAGATTTTCACCGCTGCTCAGGCTGGTGAGTATAGCGCGTGCAGATGCAACACCGACCACGCCGGCGAGAGCCTGTTCAGCATGCTTGAGCTGCTGAGGGCTGACGAAGACTAATTCGGGTCTCAGTTCACTTTCTAATAGACGTTCGGTAACGGACTGCCCGAGAAACTGCGTGAGTATGGTCTGTAAATCTGTTTTGTTGATGTGTAAGTTGATGGACTCTGAAATGTGTTGTGAATGTTTATTCTTTACAAAAATAACGGCCTGAATCCGGTCAGAAAGACGAGTTTTATCCAGCAGGGAAGTGAAATAAAAAGCGAGTACGTTGGCACTGATACTGAGCACAACACCTCGCGTATAAGCATCGCTGAAGGTAAGACCAAAAAGCTGATCGGGTCGTAGAAACTCAATACCAAATATGCCATCGACTAATAAGTTTTGACTGATAAAACCCGCATTACTGAGTAGAGGAAGCATGAGCGTTATGAACCAGATGAGAACGCCAGAGCTCAGTCCGGCAAAAACCCCCATGGCATTGCCGCGTAACCAGTAAAGACCAAAGATCATCGCCGGAGCCAGTTGTACCGCGAGGGCGAAAGCGATGAGTCCTATTTCTGTCAGCGCCGCATTTTCTGCCAGGGTGTGCTGGTAAAGCCAGGCCATGAAAATGACGGCTATCACTGTCAGGCGACGGGTCAGGATAAGGGCTCCGGAATAGTCCGGTATAGGACCACGGCTTTTTTGCTTGCGGATTAACAGGGGTAAAATGACGTCGTTACTGAGCATCTGACTCAAAGTCAGTGAGGCCACAATAATCATTGCAGTGGCAGCAGAAAATCCACCGAT
>JAOUMX010000212.1 GCA_029881275.1 Gammaproteobacteria bacterium
CAACATGAGTATACGATGTTCAGGACGAACAAGTGTCGCGGCAGGCAGGACGCCGTGAGCGACAATCATCAACGATGATTCATTACAACCGATTCTAAACGTGTTATCTCACAACACATCCAGCGGGCTGTTTACACTGATGCCCGGTTTATTAAGGACATGGGTATAAATCATCGTCGTACTCACATCTGCATGGCCAAGCAATTCCTGAACCGTACGAATGTCATAACCGGATTCCAGCAAATGGGTCGCAAAAGAATGACGCAGCGTATGGCTGGTGACCCTTTTATGTATCGCCGCTTTTTCACCCGACGCTCTTATAGCCTTCTGAATTACGCTTTCATGCAAATGATGACGTCGTATTTTTTTACTTCGAGGATCAGCCGATAATTTCGAAGCCGGAAACAGATATTGCCACTTAAGCTGCTTACCTGCACCAGGATATTTACGAGCCAGTGCACCGGGCAAATACACACCATCGTAATCTACCGCCAGATCACCCCGATGCAATTCAGTTACCACCTCCAGTTGCTTGTGCAAAGGTGCTATTATTTTTTTTGGTAAAGGCACCACCCTGTCCTTACCGCCCTTCGACGCACGCACCACTATCTGGGCATAATCAAAATCAACATCACAGACCCGCAAACGAACACACTCCATTAAACGCATACCACTACCGTACATTAAATTGGCCAGCATACGATAAAAATCATTTGAGAATGATTCAAACAAACGGTTTACTTCTAATCGAGTCAACACAACAGGTAACCGACGTGGCTTTTTAGCTCTTGCATATTCATTTAACTCAATAATCTCTCTTTTAAACACCTGCTTATATAAAAAAACAATGGCATTAAGCGCCTGATTCTGAGTATTAATAGCAACATTTTTTCTTATCACCAGAAACTCAAGGAATTGTGTAATGTACTGTGCGTCAAGATTCTCCGGGTGAACATCGCCACAAAATGAAATAAAACGTGACACCCAGGCAACATAAGCCTGTTCAGTACGAATAGAATACTGACGCATTCTGATTTCAGTTATTAATCTATCAAACACATCAGGAAACAACGACATAATATCTTTATTAAGACGCCCGTCATGGGCTATCCTGAAATCTTCTGCTGATTGAGTTTTAGCCTGCGTCGCATGACTGTTCGGCAACTCTTTGGCCGCCTGTCGCCAGTAATCCCAGTTAAACCTGGACGCCCACTCAGAACGCAACATAAATACAAATAAAATATACAAAGCTTCTACCACCTGTATAAATTGCCAGTCCGAAAATCTGGGTTTGCGGCCTATCCCCATTAAATACCGCTCGAGCATTTCGGGAGTATGCTGCAAAAGACGAATAGATTTATGCGCTTCTATATAAGCCTCTACATGCTTCACATACCAGCGTGCCACACGCTGACTTACACCATAAGAGATTGATTTTTGAATGTATTTATCCCAGAAATGGGCGATCGAAGTATCCATAGCAAGCTCCTTTGCCAAGTATTCCAATAAATTCCCTAAGTGTGTATTATGCTTTGTTACAAGGAGAATTTCAAAATATGATATATGGAACCCCACGTATTCCTGCGATACACGCATGCCACCTAATACACTGTTAACTGCCATATAAATGATTAATCTTAATAAACAAACCTTAATCCAGCTATTCAAGTACCTACTTGTACTTGAGCTTATTTTGGTTTCTTTATTATTTGCTATAGGCGGTCAACCATTTTATTTTGCTCCTTTAACAGCCGTAACAGTATCAATCCCTCTATTACTAAACTATCTCTTAATACACATATATAAAAGTGGCCCAGAAAAATCCACCTTTATTTTATTTTGGGGCTTTGCAGGCGCATATATTGTCAATTTAGCTGTTGCATATTCTGCAGTGTTTCTATACATGCCTGGTATTATTAGTACTAAATCAATAGGGCCAGCAGAAGGTTACTGGTTATTATTTACTTTGGGCTTCGCTGTCAAATATTCAATATACGGTCTTGTAATAGGTGCTTTGTCTTCTTTAATCTATCTAAGATTTAGTAGTAGCAGTTAACAAGACATTCAAGTGGGACAACCCAAAAGCGGGTTGCCCCTTAATTTTGACGTTATGCGTAATAAGGAAAAAGAATGAAATTCTTCTTAACAGGGAAATCTTGGCAAATATTTTTAGTGCTTATCTCACCAATGCTTTTACTGCCAGTAATTTTAGTAAATCTTCAATCAATGCAGTGGTTTGGCTATTTATGGCTTATGACAATGGTGCTTTTCATAGGCTGGTTATATTCAATTGGTTCATTTGCCAATAACAATGCACCTGATAACTTAAGAAAAAACCCTCGCTTATATAAAGTCGGCTTCCTCATTCCACTAATTTATGGCGTATTACTTAACATTTATTTCTTTCCAGAGCTTGAGCTAGGTAAAAACACAAAGCCACCTTTTTGGCTAATACCTTTACATTTATTATCTATGCTTGGTATTTTTTATGGCTTATTATTTACAGCTAAGCGGCTGGTTACATTACAACGGTCCGAAAAAATCGGCTTTTTTGAATATAGCGGTGCTTTTTTCTTGTTTTGGTTCTTTCCAATAGGTATTTGGTTTTTACAGCCAAAGGTTAATCAGCTTTACAATGAGAAAAGCGCATAACAATGCAGTCAAGTTCGCCTGCAAAAATCAGCAGGCTTGGACCGCCCAAACAGCGGGCGGCCACTTACTTAGGCGTTATAACTAAAAACACGAATATCATGGAATACACACAGAACATGTTCGAAGTTGGTGACTGGGTTCATACGGAGAATGGAATAGGGCAGATTACTAATGTACTGCCCATATATTACCAATACTGGGAAAAAGCCCGTGATGAAGCAGAAAGGTTCTCTACGTGGGGAGAAGACC
>JAOUMX010000090.1 GCA_029881275.1 Gammaproteobacteria bacterium
GTTATACGCACAGTTATTTACCTGACTATGTGGAAGAAAAAACCGGCGGTCGTATTAAGGCATCAGCAGTTGAACGTTTTGTGCTGCAAGATGTTCGCGCCGATTGTCTGCCTCGCCTGCAGGCACTCGAAAATAATGTCTGTTGCGTAGTGGATGCTGAAACACAAACCGACCTGAATCATTTTTGCAGCCAGTTAATGCAGGCGGCACAACAGGGTAAACGTTTTCTATTTCGCAGCGCCGCCAGTTTATTAACTGCACTGGCACAATTACCGGCACAACCGGTAGCTGCCGAAAAAATGCGTGACTATGTAGTCACCGGCAAAGCCGGTGCCGTGATTGTCGGTTCTCATGTGAAAAAAACCACAGAGCAGTTATCTCAGTTGCTGGAGCAACCCGGCATTAAAGGTATTGAAATTGATGTTAGCCAGATTACATCACGGACAGATGATTTACTGAGTCGCATTTTAACGGCGATTGTTGACTGCCACGCCAGCAATATAACACCGGTGATTTACACCAGCCGCACAGAATTACAGTTTGATAATCAGCAGACGCGCCTGGCGTTTGGTGAAAAGGTATCCGCATTTTTAATGGATGTGGTCAGGCACCTGCCGGCCAGTACCGGATTTTTAATCAGCAAGGGCGGCATTACTTCCAATGACGTACTCAGTGACGGACTGGCGCTGCGCACCTCCCGGGTAGCAGGACAGATTCTGCCCGGATGTTCAGTAGTGCGCTGCCCTCATGATCATCCACGATTTCCTGATATGCCGGTGGTTATTTTTCCCGGTAATGTGGGTGACAACAACGCACTGGCAACCGCCTATCAACGCATGAACCCGGTGATATAAATGAACAGAAATCAAAATCATACAGTTATGTTTCATGCGATGAAAAATGATATGGTTAGCCTTTGTAACATCATAAAAACGCCTGCGGTAATTGATATGCGGCGGTTAAAAAAACATGAGCCAGAAATAATTTCTGACCACATTATAAATATGACTTAGCCATGCATAATTGCGAAACCATTGAATCCAGCATAAACAAAACCGAATTGATCGATGCCTTGCAGGCCATTGTTGATAATGACTCGGTGCTATTCGAAACAGAAGATCTCACACCTTATGAATGTGATGGTCTGTCTGCTTATCACGCTCTGCCTCTGGTCGTTGTTCTTCCAGAGACTATTGAACAGGTACAAAGCATTTTGAGTTTATGCCACCAGCACAAAGTACCCGTGGTGGCCCGTGGTGCCGGCACCGGGTTATCCGGTGGCGCACTGCCCCATGAACAGGGTGTATTACTCAGCCTGGCAAAATTCAAAAACATTATTCATATCGATCCCCGGCGCCGCATTGCTAAAGTGCAACCAGGCGTTCGTAACCTGGCAATTTCACAGGCAGTGGATCAGTACGGGCTTTATTATGCACCTGACCCCTCATCACAAATTGCCTGCACCATTGGCGGTAACGTGGCGGAAAACTCCGGTGGTGTGCATTGCCTGAAATATGGCCTTACCGTACACAATATTCAGCAATTAAAAATTATCACCATTGAAGGCGAATTACTCACCATCGGTGGTAGCGGCCTGGACTCATCCGGTTATGACCTGCTGGCATTAATGACGGGTTCCGAAGGCATGCTCGGTGTCATTGTTGAAGTGACTGTAAAACTGTTGCCAAAACCGGATCGTGCTCAGGTGTTACTCGCCGCTTTTAATGATGTTGTTAAAGCCGGTGAAGCTGTGGGCAATATTATTGCCGCCGGTATTATTCCTGCCGGGCTGGAAATGATGGACAAGCTGGCGATAAAAGCCGCAGAAGATTTTGTCCATGCCGGTTACCCACTGGATGCGGAAGCGATTTTATTGTGCGAGCTGGATGGCACCAATGAAGAAGTATCAGAACATGTGTTGCAGGTACGTGATGTACTTAAACGCAGTGGTGCCACCGAAGTGCGCACCGCCAGAGATGAAGCCGAACGTTTAATTTTCTGGAAAGGACGCAAGGCAGCTTTCCCTGCTGTTGGACGTATCTCACCGGATTACTATTGCATGGATGGCACCATTCCACGCAAACAGTTGCCGCGCGTATTAAAAACCATGGCTGATTTATCAGAACACTATAACTTACCGGTGGCCAATGTGTTCCATGCCGGTGATGGCAATTTACACCCGCTGATTTTATACGATGCAAACGTTCCGGGCGAACTGGAACGCACCGAAGAATTCGGTGGCAAAATCCTTGAACTCTGTGTTGAAGTGGGTGGCACCATCACCGGTGAACACGGTGTTGGCATGGAAAAAATTAATCAGATGTGCGTGCAATTTAACAGTCCTGAACTGAGTCAGTTTCATGCCGTAAAAGCGGCATTCGATGCACAAGGGTTACTCAATCCGGGCAAGGCTGTACCCACGCTGCATCGCTGTGCCGAATTTGGTGCCATGCATGTACACAAAGGTAAACTCGCATTTCCAGAACTGGAAAGATTTTAATAAAGATACAGAAATGAATACTGATATTAGCCAGCAATTACAGCAACAGGTAGTCGATGCTTTTGAACAGGCATCGCCATTATGTATTGTCGGTGGTAACAGCAAATCATTTTATGGCAGAACTGTTTCCACACAAACACTCAATATCGAATCGCATCGTGGTGTACTTAATTATGAACCCACTGAACTGGTGATTACAGTTCGAGCCGGTACACGCCTGATTGAAATAGAAACGTTACTGGCTGAACACGGCCAGATGCTTGCCTTTGAACCACCGGCATTTTCGCCAGCGGCAACCATTGGCGGCACCATTGCCTGTAATCTTTCCGGTCCCCGCCGTGCTTATACCGGTGCCGCACGTGATTACCTTCTGGGTTGTAAGATCATTAACGGCAAAGGTGAAATTCTCTCTTTTGGCGGCGAGGTCATGAAAAATGTAGCCGGCTATGATGTCTCCCGTTTAATGGCGGGCGCAATGGGTACACTGGGTGTATTACTTGAAGTGTCACTAAAAGTATTACCCCGGCCGGAAAAAGAAAGCACGCAATTTTTTCAGTGCAGCACTGAACAGGCACTGGAAAAAATTCACGCTCTGTCACAAACACCGCTACCGTTATCGGCCAGCTGTTTTAATGATGGTCAGTTACAGATTCGACTTTCGGGCACTACCAAAGCAGTCAATGCCGCTATCGAAACTATCGGTGGCGATACTTTAAACAATGCTAATGACTACTGGCTGGCTGTTAAAGAACAGACACTGGATTTTTTCAACACTGAAAAATCGCTATGGCGAATATCCATCGCCTCAGACACAAAATCACTGCCCCTGCAGGGTGAGTATCTTTATGAATGGGGTGGCGCATTACGCTGGCTAAAGAGTAATGAAACAGCTGAATTAATTCAGAATACAGTCGCCGCTGTTGATGGTCACGCCTGTTTATTTCGCCATAATCATCACGGACTGTTTCAACCCTTAACACCGGGATTAATGCGTATACATAAAAACCTGAAGCAGGCATTTGACCCAGCCAACATTTTAAATCCTGGCAAGCTTTACCCGGAACTGTAATTTATTATGCAAACCCGTATCAGCAACAAATTTCAGACTCATGATGACATCGAAGATGCGGAAGCTATTTTACGCAGCTGTGTACATTGTGGTTTTTGTACTGCAACCTGCCCTACCTATCAGTTACTTAGCGATGAACTGGATGGCCCAAGGGGAAGAATATATTTAATCAAACAGGTTCTGGAAGGTAATGAGATTACCCGCAAAACACAAAGCCATCTGGATCGTTGCCTGACCTGTCGTTCCTGTGAAACCACCTGTCCTTCCGGTGTGCGCTATGGACGTCTGGTCGAAATTGGTCGCAGCATTGTTGATCATCAGGTCACACGCAGTTTCAAACAAACATTGCAACGCACGGTATTACGCAAAATTTTACCTTATCCGCAACGTTTCGCTCCCCTCTATAAAATTGCGTTACTGCTGCGTCCTGTACTGCCCGAAAACCTGCAACGTAAATTACCCCTGCCTGTATCAGCCAGCACAATAAAACTTAACAAGCAGCGCAAGATGCTGGTACTACAGGGATGCGTACAATCGGTGGTGACACCACAGACTAATCAGGCTGCCACACGTATACTGGAAAAACTCGACATTGAATTAATCACTGCCAGTGGTGCCGGTTGTTGTGGCGCAGTGAGCCATCATTTATCTGCAGCAGATGAAGGCCTTGAGTTTATGCGTCGTAATATTGATGCCTGGTGGCCGCACATCGAACAGGGTGCAGAAGCCATTGTTATCACCGCCAGTGGTTGCGGCGCGGTGGTAAAAGATTATGCAGAATTACTCAAGCACGATGAACACTATGCAGATAAAGCATACCGAGTAAGTCAGCTGGCAAAAGATATTAGCGAAATATTAGCGAATGAAAATTTCTCTGCTGCAAAAACAAAACCGACTCACATGAAAGTTGCCTTTCATAGCCCCTGCACTTTGCAACATGGGCAGAAAATTAATGGCGTAGTTGAGAAAATTCTGAGTCAGGCAGGATTCACATTGACACAGGTAGCCGATTCACATTTATGCTGCGGATCTGCAGGCACTTATTCCATTTTGCAACCTGAACTGTCGCAACAATTATTAAGCAACAAACTAACATCTCTGCAAGCCGAACAACCCGATGTCATTGCCACTGCTAATATCGGCTGCCAGATGCACATGACCAGCAAAGCGGAGGTACCGGTCAAACACTGGCTTGAACTCATTGCTGAACAACTGGATGAGTAGAAAGGGGTCAAAAAAGGGGTCGGAGTAACGACTCCGACCCCTGACACGTCCCCCGACAGACACCATCAATTTATAACACCCGCGCCGATTTTTTCATTTTTTCTGCTAGCATTAAACCTAATATAAAAAAACAGGAGCAAAATCACCATGATAGTTACCAATATGGAAATCATTCCGGGGCAACGCATTAAACAACATTTAGGTCTGGTTCAGGGCAGTACCGTACGCGCCAAACACGCAGGCCGTGACTTCATGGCCAGCCTGAAAAATATATTTGGTGGTGAGTTAAAAGGCTATACAGAATTATTACAGGAGTCACGGGACGAAGCCGTTGAGCGCATGAAACAGCAGGCCAGCGCCGTCGGTGCCAATGCCGTGCTTAACGTGCGTTTTTCCACTTCATCCATCACCCAGGGTGCTGCCGAACTATTTGCCTATGGCACTGCAGTGATACTGGAATAATGCCATGTATGATTTAATTATATTTATTACTCTACTGGCTCTCGGTTACTTTTTTGGTCGCGCCGCAGAAAAACGCCATTACAAATCAATCATCACAAGAGAGCAGATGCTTAAAGATATTATTGCGGTCAATAGTCGTGTACCACCCATGGACCAGGGGCCATTATCATCCGCACTGGTAAGTGGTAACGTGGTTGTTTCAGTGGATTATTTCAAACGCTTTCTCGCCGGTTTACGTGCACTAGTCGGAGGTCGTGTTGTATCTTATGAAAGTTTACTGGATCGTGCCCGGCGGGAAGCCATCCTGCGCATGAAACAACAGGCCCGTGAACTAAATGCCATCATGGTATTCAATACAAAACTGGAAACCGCCTCAATTTCTAAAAATGCCCGGGGCGCCATCGGCTCAATTGAAGTGGTTGCTTATGGCACAGCCTTGTCACCTGTGAAACGTTAGGAAGCAATCTTCTGCAATACACTAATCCTGATATTCCTGAAGGCATAAATGTCACTGACACGCATCCGTTAAAAGAATTTGGCATGCTTGTCAGTGCAGTGGTTATCGCTGCCATATTAATCACCACCGCACTCGCCTATTCCATCGACTGGCTGGCTGAATACATACCTTACGAATATGAAAAAAATATTGCGCAATCATTCGAAAGTAAATCTGATGAGCGTAATCTGGTGGATGATTATTTACAGCAACTTGCCGATAATCTAACCAGACATATGGACATGCCGGAGGGTATGGAGATAACGGTTCACTATGTCAATCAGGATATTGTCAATGCCATGGCAACACTGGGTGGTCATATCTTTATTTATCGCGGTTTACTGGAAAAGCTGCCTCACGAAAATGCACTGGTAATGTTACTGGGACATGAGATTGGTCACATCAAGTTACGACATCCGATAAAAGGGCTGGGCAAAGGCATTATCATCAGTCTGGTACTGGCTGCCTTATTAGGCCAGTCATCTGATGTTGCCAGTGGTCTGCTAACGGACACCAGTACACTCACCATGTTAAGTTTTAGCCGCGAACAAGAAGAACATGCCGACCTGGAAGGTTTACATGCCACCCAGAATTATTTTCAACACACAAAAGGTGCTGATGATTTATTCAAAGTACTGTTACACGAACATGACGAAAAAGGCATTTATGTCCCTCAAATCATGAGTTCTCACCCGGATACTCAATACAGAATTACATTGATCAATCAGCTTGTTAGCGATTATCAATGGCCCACCGGTGGTGTACTTCACCCCATCCCGGAAACTATCACAACCAGATTAACAAGCGATAAAAAGACTGATTAAACACTTAAATATCCAGCTCCCGGGTTAGCCGCTTTTCCAATTAAAACCACATAATTTCTGTATTTTCTATCTAAAATAAAAATCCTGCCGGCTTTAATTAATATTGCCTAAAAAGTCAATTATCAGATAAACTGCACTACCCGTAACGAACCTGATCAACAATAAGGAAGATTAAAACGGTTCAGCTTCCCGTCTTTAAAGACAAAAATACACTTACTTTTTACTATACGGAAAAAAATGAACAAACAAACACCCAGAAAACGTGCTGCCATCAGCATTCTTAATCGTTTAAATCAGGGACATGACTTAGCTATTGTACTCGGTATGGATATTGAACTGGCTCTCTATCAAATAGACGCAACACTTAAAGTCAATTCACTGATTCAGCCATTACGTGAAGAATTCAAATTCAAATCATCGGGTCAAAACATTCTTAATGGCAAAGCCTTACTCAATCATCTTAGCGAAAGCAGAATCACTGAGTACCCCTTTGGCATGAACGAATTACCACCAGCAAATCAAAAACAGAAACAGGCTATCAGCATTCAAATAAGTGAAATCATAGCGCGCATGGATACTGCCCGTGAAATACTTTTATCTGAATCCCTGGAATATAAAAAAGATCTGGCAAACTTTGTTGGCTTTGTTGATGAAATTCAATTCATAAAAAACACCGAACCTGCTGACCCACTACAGTAAAAAGCCACAAAAGAAACCCATAATAATTGCTTTGTTCTTAAGGCAAATTTAACTTTTGTTTTCAAGAACAACAGCATCTATTAATTCAGCACGCGAACCATACATTAAATATGGTAATTATTTTTAATTTAAAAAAACTATCAATCCTATTAATAATTTAAAATAGCCATTCATTTACTGACAGTGATATAGTCAAGCCAGAAGTATCGCAGCATATCAGTTCAACGTATTTCCTTAAGTTAAGTGTATAAATACAAGGAGAAAGATGATGCAAAGTGCTTTACTGTTTGTACTACTCAACATGGCCTTATTAAGCTCAGCTATTAACGCCTTACCTCTTGGCTTACCGCCAGTCCCTATACCAAACAATAATCCGCAAACAGACCTGAAAATAAACCTCGGTGATAAACTTTATCATGATGCGCGCTTCAGCGCTGATGGCAAGGTCAGTTGTGCAACCTGTCATGCACGCGAAAAAGGGTTTACTGATAACCTGCCGGTGTCTAAAGGATTCAATAATCTTACCGGTACACGTAATGCTCCGACGGTGATCAACTCAGCCTATTACACATCACTTTTCTGGGACGGACGTGAACCGGATCTGGAAGGTCAGTCGAAACAACCTCCCATTAACCCAGTTGAAGGTGGACTGAAAAATCATAAGCCGATACTTAAAGTCATCCGTGAAGATAATGATTATGTTAAAGCGTTTAAAGATGTTTTCAATGTGAAAGCCAATGACATCACCATGGATCACGTGGCCATGGCCATTGCCAGTTTCGAACGCACCATCATCGCAGGCGACTCAGCTTTTGATAAATACATGTACGCGAATGACAAAACCGCATTGAACGATGCACAACAACGAGGCCTTGCCATTTACCTTGGCAAAGGACGTTGTGTTTCCTGCCATGTTATTGAACAGACTCAGGCTTTATTTACCGACAACCGATTTCATAATATCGGTATTGGTTTCAAAAAAATAAAAGACCGGGAAAGCGAAACAGCTGCACAGATGCTTGCAGCGAAACGCAAAGGAGCCAACGTAGATGAAACGGTACTGACACAGGCAAACATGTCGGAACTGGGACGTTTCGCGGTAACCGAAAACCCAACCCAGGTAGGCGCCTTCAAAACACCAACACTGCGTAACATTGCAGTCACTGCACCCTATATGCATGACGGCAGTTTAAAAACACTTGAAGAAGTCGTCGACTTTTATAATAACGGAGGCCGTCTGAAAGACACTGACCCTGTCTCCGGTTTCCTCAGTGGCGGCATCAGACCCTTAAAGCTAAGCGAACAGGAAAAGAAAGATCTGGTGGCCTTTATGAAAGCCTTAACCAGTCCTGAATACCAGGCGCTGGCTAATAAATTTTAACCGCAGGAGAAGATCATGAAAAAGACAACGAATAGAAGAGACTTCATGAAACAAACTGCGGCTCTGGTTGCAGCTGGCAGTTTACCATTATCCGTTATAGAAATTGCATTTGGCAAAAACAGTGATCAAAATTTCAGCTTTGCATATTTATCTGATTCACACATTACACATATCAAAGGCAATGAATTTGTACGTAACTGGGATCGAGGTCTTGTCCGTGCTGTTGCCGAAAGCAATCTCATGGATCCAAAACCGGATTTTGTATTTTACGGTGGTGATATTGCACAACTGGGTAAACCTGAAGAAATTGATCACGGACTGGAAATTCTAGGCGGCCTGAATGGCAAAGTTCATTATGTCATGGGCGAACATGACTATTATCTGGACCTGGGTGAATACTGGAAAAAACAACTTGGCCCTGATTATTACAGCTTTGATCACAAGGGCGTACACTTTGTGGTACTCAACAGCATACTCACACATGAGAAATGGATGCATAAAAAATGGCCAAGCGGCATGGATCGTATGCTACAAATGGCAAGGTTAGATAATCCTGATGGCCAGCCCTTTATGGTCGGCGATGCACAACGGCAATGGCTTAAAAAAGATCTTGCCAAAATCAATAAAGACACGCCGGTGGTAGTATTTTCACATTCACCCATCCAGAAAATTCACAAAGGCTGGAATTTCTGGACCGATGATGCAGAACAGGTGCAGTCATTACTCAAACCCTTCAAGAAAGTCACTGTCATCTATGGCCATGTACATCAGATTCAGTACAACCAGATTGGAAACATCAGTTTTCATTCTGCTATGGCAACTGCATGGCCCTGGCCTTACCCATCCAGTTACACACAGGTCGAAACCTATCTACCTAAACTGACAGTGGAAATGAATCGGGCCGACCCATTTAATGAACGAGATGCAACTGGCTGGCAATTTATTAACATGCACACGGGAAATATTGATTTACATTATATTTTGCCGGAAAACCAGAACCGTATTGTCGGCTATGATGCCAAACAGGGCAAGCCAGTGGATCGTGATTACCAGAAAACGGATAAACGCATTCCACCACAAGTGCATTATTAAGTTAAGGAGATAAAAGATGAAACTTTATAAAATGATGAGCGCTTGTTTACTTACCTGTACGCTACTAACTATATGCATGCCATCCTCTGCGGATCAATTTACTGAAGCCGATGTAAAGCGATGGACCAATGAATATATGTCAGTTATGAAACAGGGTGAAAAATTATTTCATGGTGGGCTGAAAGCAAATAATACGGTGTCCTGTGACCAGTGCCACCCCAATGCAACCAACATTCATCCGGAAACTTATCCCAAGTTCCAGAAACAGCTTGGCAAAGTTGCCGTACTCGGAGAAATGATCAACTGGTGCATAATGAATCCTACCGAAAGTGAACCACTTGAACTGGATTCAAATGAAATCATTGCTCTTCAGGCTTATATTCATTACGAACGCCGTGGTGTTGCCTTGCAGCCTGGCAAACACTAGTTAAACTATTAAATCTTAAAAACAAAAAGGAGCCTGAAGGCTCCTTTTTTTACCTGATCAACTATAAAAAACATGATAAACCGCTTGCTGTTATCACCTGTTTATTATCACAGTTTGATAATTTTTCGTGTTTTTTTCTTACTGCTGTCTGAGACTTTAGTTTTGGTTACAACTTTTTTCTTAACTGTATCAGGTTTTTTAACGTCAATTTTCTTTCGTCCCTTACCCTTGTCTTTTATATTTTTATGCCTGCTTTTAGCCTTGGCGTTAGGGTCTTTTACTCTGGAACCGGTTTCTTTTGTTTTTGCACTGCCTGCTTTTACTTTCTGTCGTCTATCTGACTTATCTACTCGTGCTTCCTGTCCGAGTCGAGAAATATTGAGTTGCTTACCCGACACCCAGACTTTTTTCAGAGCATTTAAGGCATCATTTGATATATCAGCGGGTAAATCCACCAGACTGTAATCATTCTCAATTTTGATGTGTCCAATAAATTTACTGTCAATGCCTGCTTCATTGGCAATGGCACCCACAATATTACCGGGTTTCACTTCATGATCATGGCCGACTTCAATACGGAAAGACTGCATACCCGGTGCCGGTCCGGTATCTTTTCTTGATGAACGTTCGCGATCTCTACCAGGTACTCTTTCTCTATCAAATGAACGCTCCCGATCTCTACCTGATGATCTTTCCCTGTCTTTGCCAGATGAACGTTCACGATCTTTACGTTGCGGTCTTTCACGACCAGAAGATGAATT
>JAOUMX010000213.1 GCA_029881275.1 Gammaproteobacteria bacterium
ATCCATCGTTATGAATATTAATCGGGTCCAACTCTCTATCTTTCAAGTTTAGCCTTTCTACTGTAAGAATGTGCTGCATTATTAAAAAATCTTATTGGAATCAATAACTATTCACATAATCCACAACCGCTTCAAGTTGTTCCCGTTGAGTATGAAAATGTGGTGAAAAACGGATGCCACCACTGCGGGGAGCGCATAACACACCCTTATCAACCAGATATTGATATAAAGCGATTGTTTCCGCTCCGGTTTTTTTAAAGGTGAAAATCCCGCCGAACCGATTTGCCCGGGTATGACTGAGAATTTGAATATCTGGCTGGTCATTAAATGAATTGATCAAAAATTGAACATTCCCTAATACACTGGCTTCAATAGTATCCATACCTATGTCCAGCAATAATCCAATACTGGCATGCAGGGCATGTATTCCGGTCATATTCGGGCTGCCACATTCAAACCGGCGGGCACTTGCGGCGGGTGTCCAGTCATTCATCTGGTCAAAATCCAGATTCTCCAGCATATGCCAGCCATATTGATGTAATTTAAGCTGCGGTATCAATGAGCGCCGACAATAGAATAAAGCCAGGCCTTCAGGCCCTAGCATCCATTTATGACCATCCGCGACCACAAAATCGGCATCAATTGCCTGAACATCAAACCTCAAGGCACCAATGTGCTGGATAGCATCGACGCAATATAAAATGCCCTGGGCCTTGCATGCCTGACCCAGTATGTCGAGCTGTAAGCGCAGGCCACTGGCATACTGAACACTGCTGATACTCAGCAGACGTGTACGGCTATCAAACTGCTCGATGAGTGCCTGTTCCGGTGTGTCCGTAGAGGACACATCGACTAATCTGACCTCTACACCCTGAGATTGTAATGACTGCCAGACAATGCGGTTAGAGGGGAATTCTTCAGCGGCAATGACAATATTGTCACCGGCATTCCAGTCCAGCCCATAGGCAATCACCGATAAGCCTTCGGAAGTACTCTTTAATAAAGCTATTTCATTATAGGAAGGGGCATTAATCAGTTGTGCCAGGCGTTGGCGCAACTCGGTTTCCAGTGCAACCCATTGCATATACCTGCCTGAACCTCTGCTGCCGTTTTCATCCGCAAACGATTTTACAGTCTGTACGGTTTTTCTTGGCCAGGGTGCTACTGCTGCATGATTAAGATGTATGATACCCGGTTCAAGATCAAAGTAATTTTTATTATTCATAGGCTCGGGACTATATGGCAGTTGAAATTGAAAGAAAGTTTCTAGTTAAAAATGATAACTGGAAATCGTGCATTAGTCATAGCACAAGTATTCGTCAGGGTTATCTGGCCCCTTTATCAAAATCATCCGTCCGTATTCGTATTGATGGCCAATCTGCCAGTATCAATATTAAGAGTGCCACACTGGGTATACGTCGAACCGAATATGAATATCCAATCCCTCTAAAAGATGCCCATGAAATGTTAAAAAATCTATGCGAAGAACCGCAGATTAATAAAACCAGACATCATGTTCACATAAATCAGCATACATGGGAAATCGACGAATTTTATGACGATAATAATGGTCTCATCGTGGCTGAAATTGAGCTCCATGCTGAAGATGAAGTCTTTGAAAAACCGGAATGGTTAGGTGAAGAGGTTAGCGATGATCCGCGTTACTATAACGTTAACCTGATAAAACACCCATATAAAAAATGGTAAATAAGCTATAAATAATGATATGGGGAAGTTTTTTTACAAAACAGACAACAGCTGTTATATGATGCCGTCAAACAATAATCAAATGAAAATAACGTCAACCTCAGGGAGCAAACATGGCTAACATTCGCGTCATGCTTGTAGATGATCACGATCTGATCCGCTACGGATTACGTCGTTTACTGGAAGATCAATCAGGAATCGAAGTCGTTGCTGAAGCTGATAGTGGTGAAAAGGCTTTGGATATGGCGCGCAAGGAAAAAATGGATGTCATTCTCATGGACATCAACATGCCGGGCATCGGTGGCTTTGAAGCAACCAGTCGGCTGAGCAAAACCCACCCGGAAATAAAAATCATTGTGTTAACGGCACACAGCGAAGGTCCTTTACCTAAACGCTTGCTCGAAGCGGGAGCGGTCGGTTTTCTCACCAAGGGCTGCGATGTTAAGGAAATGATAGAAGCCATCCAGAAAGTGCGTGCAGGTCAACGCTATATTGCACCAACCATTGCTCAACAACTGGCACTCTCCATGCTGCCCGGTGAAAGCTCACTGCTGGATACTTTATCGCAACGTGAACTCCAGGTGTTGATCATGATCAGTCAGGGCATGAAGACCAATGCCATTTCTGAAAAGCTCAGTCTGAGTCCCAAAACGGTCAGCACTTACCGTAAGCGTCTCCACGAAAAACTGGATGTTTCCAATGATGTTGAAATGATGCGGCTTGCCATAAAACATGGTGTGCTTGATGAAAATGATTCATAAAAATATATAAATCATTAGCTTATAAAACATAGTTAATTTAGAATATCATATAAATGTCTGTCTCAAAATTTGATTTAAATTGCACCCGGTGTCCACGTCTGGCCAGTTTTCTGCACGAAGTTAAAACCAAATACCCTGACTACCATGCAAAACCGGTGGAACCTTTTGGTGACGCTAATGCCAGGGTACTGGTCGTTGGCCTGGCTCCCGGTATGCACGGTGCTAACGCCACAGGCAGACCCTTTACCGGTGATTTTGCCGGAATCCTGTTGTATGAAACCTTGTACGAATATGGTTTTTCAACAGCGCCGGTATCGAGCTCAAACAAAGACAGCTTACAACTG
>JAOUMX010000091.1 GCA_029881275.1 Gammaproteobacteria bacterium
CTTTTTGTCGCCAATGTCGAAGCTGTTTCATGGGCCAATATGGTTACTGATGCCCTGTAGATGACATTTAAGGATGGAATTTTTGAATTGAAGGTTCCAAAACTGGAAACGGCGCATCAGAAAAAAAGTTGAAATTCACTGATGGAGATTGAAGCTTGATTTTATTAAGGGCCAAGCAGGGGTGTTTCGTCATTATTTTAACATTAGAGCATCACTATCGAAATGTATCCCCTGCCAGCCATGTTTCATAAACGTTCTTATATTAAGATGGTTAGTACCGGTTGGATCATTTAACACATCATCGCGGTAATATTTCCCAAAACAGGCCAGAGTTTCTGTTTCGCTCAAACCTTGCATAAGTCCAAAGGCAAAGATTTTACAGGATCCCTCGTTCTTACCTGCTTCATTGATTATCACGTCATTGTCAATGCCGTTAGTAAATCTGCTGGGGATATACTGGTATTGTTTATCAATATACTGGATAACATCGTCAAAACTGACTTTATCGAGATGATTTCGTAATTGGGTTAAGAAATTTTCAGTTGTCATTATTAATATTTTTATTTGTCTTCAAAATTGATTATTATCGATTAACACGAGATTATACACGGCCATTGCCTGTGTGTTAATTTAACCCTCCCATTGAAGAGTAATGTTATGACATTGAATGCTATTTATAATTTATTACATGTACTGGCCGCCGTAGTATGGGTTGGTGGTATGATATTTGCGCATACATTTTTACGACCTGTGGCCGTTGCTCAGCTTGAGCCACCCTTCAGGCTTAAATTATGGAAGGGCGTCTTTAAACGATTTTTCCCTTTTGTCTGGTTATCAATTACGCTTTTGCCGCTAACCGGTTTTCTGATGGTTTATTCCATCTGGCAGGGTATGGCAGGTGCGCCCCTGTATATTCACCTGATGAGTGGTCTTGGCATATTCATGATCGTGATTTTTTTATATGTCTATTTCTCTCCCTATCAGAAATTGTCTCAGGCTGTGGATGCTAATCAATGGCCCGTGGCTGGAGACGCATTAGCCAAGATTCGTTTTCTTGTCGGGGTAAATATTATTCTGGGGCTATTAGTAGTGAGTATTGCCAGTGGCGGGCGCTATTTGTAAGCGGACTTACTGAAGCGCATTAATCTGCTCTTTGGCCCAGTTAACGGCTTCAAGATAGGATTCAGTAAAAATAAAGGGTTCTATACCGGTTTGTATCAGCTCATTCCACTGGAAATTTTCGTATAAGAGTACCTGAGAAAGTATGGCACCATGATCACCCGAATGATCAAGCAGGGCCATTTTGATGGGGGCGCTCAGTATGATGGTGTCCAGTAGATCAATCATTTCCATATCCATTAGAGCATCAAGCACAGAGAAAAGCCCGACAATGAACATTTGAGATTTAATGTCGGGTTGTGTTTTTGTAGCCAGTAATTCGCACATTTTGCCACGGATCATGGCGATAGTAATTAGTTCCCCCGGCTTGCTGTCGACGGCTTTTGACATCAGTATCATGGATACCCAGTTTCTGGTATTGATAAGGCCCAATAAGGTAATGGCATCTTTAATAGAGTCTACTTCTCTGCGTAATGAGAAAGCCGCACTATTGATATAGCGAAGGAGCTTGTATGAGAGGGTGACGTCCTGAGCCAGTATTGATTCCAGATCACCAAAATCGATATCAGGATTTTGAAGTTTATTTAGAAAGCTCAGTGCAACAGCCTTATTGGCGGGAATATGCTTTTGCTTGATCATTTGTGGCCGACAGAAGAAAAAGCCCTGAAAATATTTAAAACCAATCTCTTTACAGAGCGAATACATTTCCTGAGTTTCGACTTTCTCTGCAATAATCAGCGCATTAAATTGAGAAGCGTTGTTAAGTTGTTTCTGAATGGTGGTCTGATCTTTGTCGAGGACGTCTATTTTTATAAAATCAGCGAGTTCGAGAAAGGGAATGAATTTGTCATCGTATTCAAAGTCATCCAGGGCAATTTTGTAACCTTCACTTTTTAATCGCTTGATACCCTCGATTGCTTCAATAGTGGGTTCTATATCTTCGAGTATCTCAAGGACGGTTTGCTCCTTGAACATGGGGGTCATGGTATCATTAACAACAAATTCGTAGGGCAGGTTAATGAATGCCAGGGCGCTGCCAACCAGATTATCTATACCAATATGCATAAAGCTATTGATGATGGTCTCACAGGATGCCTGGTTACCATCTTCAAAGATAGCCCTGTCAAAATCGCCATTTCTGTAGAGTAATTCGTAGCCAATGACGGTTTGTTTCAGATCATAAACAGGTTGACGTGCGATAAACAGGTTTTCCATAATGCAGTATATTAGTCTTTTATTTTTTTAGAACATTTCCTGATTATGGATTGATTTAATGCAAAATTACAAACTGTTTTAGTCATGCTATCTGATGAACTCTTTATTTTATTAGGCATTGGTCTAATTGTACTGTACTGGTACGATGCTATGCATGCTCGTGAAATGGCCAGAAAAGCCAGTATAAAAGCCTGTCAATCCTCTGATGTCGCTTTTCTGGATGATACTGTCTCGCTTGTAAAACTGAGATTAAAAAAAGACAGATATGGGCGTTTTACTATCTACAGGGAGTATCAGTTTGATTTTACCAGTGATGGTTATTCCAGACATCATGGTTTAACCACGCTGTATGGCAAACAGGTAGCGGGTATTGATTTAGGTGTTTTCAGGCTATAGCTGGGGTGTATTTATCTGGATATACAGACTCAGTCATCATATACAGAAAGCCGTATATGACATTTACGGGTTTGGCCGGTTAGAAAGAACCCCGGCATTGCCGGGATTCTTGCGGGTAACTACTAGAGTATTTAACTTTGAGGAACTACTTTTGTAGCTTGTGGGCCTTTAGGGCCTTTTTCTACTTCAAAATTGACTTGCTGACCTTCAGCCAGTGTTTTGAAGCCTGATCCTTCAATGACAGAGAAGTGTACAAACACATCCGGGCTGCCATCAGAAGGTGATATAAAACCGAAACCCTTGGATTCGTTAAACCATTTAACGGTTCCTGTAGCCATGTAAATTACCTCTAGCAATTCTATTTGTATGTGTCTTAATCACATGATTAATATGGAGGCAAACATAAGAACACCTGTGTTCTACGGAGAATCTCTAAACAATATGTGATTAACATTTATGCTGATGTGTCATATTAATGCAAATCCAGTGGATAAGTATTTTTAACAATCAACAGCGTGGATTATATATCATATTGTTGTAAATATGTGCAGGCTGATTTATACAATCTGATCGCACTAATAAATTGATGTATTCCAGTTTGCTCAGCTGTCATGAAATAAAAGTATTCATCTAAAAAAGTGTAAAGAATACCAACACTTTCAGGGCGTTTTATGTTGAAAATATCAAATAATGTCAGTATTCCAGATAATGAAATAGAGATTAGCGCTATTCGATCTCAGGGTGCGGGAGGGCAGAATGTAAACAAGGTCTCATCCGCTATTCATTTACGTTTCGATATTATGGCTTCGTCTTTGCCCGAACTCTATAAAAACAGATTATTAGCATCAAAGGATAAGCGTATAACGAAAGAGGGTGTCATTGTTATAAAGGCACAGCAATTTAGAAGCCAGGAGAAAAACAGGATAGATGCGCTGGAAAGACTTCAGGATGTAATTAAAAGCGTCTTCATTTCGATCAGACGTCGTATCGCCACAAAACCATCAAAATCTGCGAACAGAACACGTATGGATAAGAAACAGGAACGGGGTAAATTAAAGGTTCTGAGGGCAAAACTGACGTCTGATTATGACTAAAAACCAGATTTTGATCTGTATGAGGGATTGATCTGAAAGGACGTGGCCAATAAAAAGGGGCCTTGAGGCCCCTTTTAGATACAATTTACTTTTTCTTACGAGCTGCTTTTCTTTTTTTGGCAGGTTTTTTCTTTGCCGCAGGTTTTTTGGCTTTAGCTGCTGTAACGGTATTTTCTTTTGTTAGTGCTGCTGTACGTTTTGTAGCATCTGCAATTGCAGATTTTACTTTTTTAAGATCAGCGGTTAATGAATCCAGTTTTGCTTTTAGTGAAACGGCTGGGTTTTTCTTGGCTGCTGTTTTTTTACGAGCTGCTTTTTTACGTGCCATTTAATTATCCTCATTATATGTTAAACGTTTATAGTATAGTGCATTAAAATAAAAATGGGGATATATGTAATGATATTTTTAGTTCGAATTTCTGACATTATTTCATCCTGAGAGATAATTATTTAGGTATGAAAAAGCTTATTCTCAAACAGTTTCTGTTACAGAATTTTATACATTCTATGTTGTTGCTGACAGGAATGTTGAGTCTCATGGCGTTCATGGGTTACTTGTTGGCAGGGCTGGTGGGGGTGATTATGTTAATTATCAGTGGATTGATAATTGTATGGTCTGCACCACGAATATCAACGCGATTTATTATGCATATTTATGGAGCACAGGCAGTCAACCGGCAACAGCTTCCAGAAATATATAAACTTCTTCAGTTACTTGCAGATCGTGCTCATTTGCAAAATATTCCCCAGTTATATTATTTGCCCAGTCATGCCATGCTGGCTTTTTCAGTCGGTATTAAAGGCGATGAGGCGGTTATTTTAAGCGATGCCATGTTACGTCGACTTAACCTTCGTGAGTTAACCGCTGTGCTCGCACATGAAATTAGTCATATCTATAACAAAGATATCAGCGTCATGATGCTGGCTGATCTCATCAGTCGATTTACTGCAATCCTGGCAATGACGGGATATATTCTGATTATGATTTATCTGCCGTTTTATATATTTACAGATCATAAAATCCCCTGGCTATTTCTTGCCATACTCATGCTGGCACCTAATGTTAGCGCCATCTTGCAGCTGGCGCTGTCACGGACACGTGAGTTTAATGCAGATTTTAATGCCGTTCTTTTAACCGGTGACCCTCAAGGACTGGCATCTGCGCTGAGTAAAATTGAACATTTTCAGGGTCACTGGTTTGAAACAGTTCTGCTGCCGAACAGGAAATTACCAGATCCTTCATTGCTTCGAACGCATCCTAAAACCAGTGATAGAATTGATCGTTTACTGGCGCTCAATGGTACGGGTTATAATGACTCTGATAGTCATGATGTGGATCTGGATCTGAGCGCTTTTAAACCTTATCATCACCACAAAAAACGCCGATTTAATGGTTTCTGGTATTAAATGGGCACTGTGTTACTCAATATTAAAGCAGGTTAGGGTGGATATACTTACTCAGGGTTTATTAGGTGCTGTACTGGCACAAACGGCAGCAAAGAAAGATGAGACTAAATCCGCTACCGTGGTGGGCTTTCTTTCAGGGTTACTTGCAGATGCTGATGTACTGATTCGATCTTCTAACGATACCTTATTGGCTATTGAGTATCATCGTCACTTTACTCATTCGGTTTTTTTTATTCCCTTTGGAGCATTACTGGCCGCCGTATTGTTATGGCCGATAATGAAAAAGCAGATTTCCTTTTCCAGGGTATATCTATTTTCATTGCTGGGTTACAGTTTAAGTGGCTTTCTGGATGCCTGTACCAGTTATGGGACGCATTTATTCTGGCCGTTAACGGAACAACGAATTGCCTTCCACCTGATTTCAATAGTTGATCCCATTTTTACATTGACATTATTGGTTACCTGTCTTTATTCGATTAGAAAAAGACAGGCTTTTATTGCACGCATGGGATTATCTCTGGCGGGACTCTATTTAATGATAGGACTGCTACAGTTGCAGCGGGCGGAAGCTGTTATTCAGACATTTGCCAGTGCAAGAGGGCATGAGCTTCATCAGCTGGTGGTTAAACCGACCCTGGGTAATTTGTTGCTTTGGCGTACCATATACCAATATGAACAACGATTTTACGTTGATGCTGTACGTGTTGGATTGTTCTCCGAGCCTCGTGTTTATCAGGGCGATTCCATTCAGGCATTCAATCCGGAGACTGACCTGAATATGATTCAGAAAACGTCAGTTCTCTATCAGGACGTTATTCGCTTTATGTCTTTTTCTGATAATTATGTTGCTGTTCATAAAGGCCAGAAAAATATACTGGCGGATATTCGGTATTCTAATTATCCTACCGGGCTTGATCCATTATGGGGAATTGAAATCGATAATCATCAACCTGAGAAACATGCGAAATTTTCTATTTATCGTAATATTACCCGTGAATCCAGGCAGCGCTTTTATGCAATGCTGTTAAATGATGAGGTACTGAAATAACGATACCATCGTGCTACTGGCAGGGTCACATCAATATAGTCAGACTAAGATAGGTTTCGTTTAATTCATCGATAGTTGATGTGATTGTGGTGCCTGTGAATTCGGTTTCCAGATTTGTATATCTGAGTCGATAGCCGAGTTCAAGCATTACGCTATTACCCAGTAGCATAATGGCACCTGTCTGTAGACCATAGAGTGCTGCAAATGCACTGTCACTGACACCTGATCCGGAATAAACCTGTCCAGCACCACCTGCAGTTGCACCCATAAAGAAGGTAGCCTGTGCATTAACAGGGATCAGGTAATCAGCAGAAGCGGTGGCAGATGTAATGTTAAAACTGGTGTAGTCGACATAACTCAGCGTGCCATTAAGGCGGTATTTATTCTGATAGTAGCTATCAGCATAAATACCAAAACCGCTGCCATCATCAGTGGCGGTAGTCGAATTGGTTCCATCGTTTACCGTCAGGTTGATTTCCTGGTTGATAACAGAAATTCCCCAGAACAGAGCATCAGCATGACTATTGCCTGTTATGAGAAACAGTAAAAAAAGGGAAGCAGCTCTAGATATTTTTATTTTCATTTTAAGTCCATTTCAGTTAATAAATAGATTACACCAAGGTATCTGGATTGTCATTATTTGATATTGTCGAGGCTGGCTTTTTTCTTCATACTTGATGTATGAAATTATTATCCCCTATCTCATCAAAACAGCAGATGCAGGTGCTGGAAAAAACAGAATCCTATATTCAGATGGCTGCCGCCATTTTTAAAAGGACGATTGTGAGTATTCCGGTTTATTTTGATTTAAAGGGGCGGGCAGCGGGTATGTATATTTCAGAACATAAACATCACTATATTCGCTATAACCCCTATATTTTTGCGAAATATTTTGATGATAATTTACTGACCACCGTACCCCATGAAGTTGCGCATTATATTTCTGATGTTATATATGGATTGAATCACATAAAACCCCATGGTGCGGAATGGAAAAATATTATGCACCTGTTTGGTGCTGAACCAAATATTACCAGTGATTATGATTTGACCGGGATTCCGGTGAGAAAATTACAACGTTTTGAATATCAATGTGGATGCACGACACATCAGTTAAGTGCGATTCGGCATAATAAAATTATGCGAGGTAAAATGTCCTACCGCTGTCGTTATTGTGGATCACCGGTTGTATTTTGTGAGTAGTTGATCCAGTGCATTCGCAAACTTTTGCCGATCCGCCTGATTTAAGGGGGGTGGGCCGCCCAGATTTTCGCCGGTTGATCGTATTTCTTCCATGAAATTTCTCATGGTTAATCGTTGTTTAATATTATCCCGATTATAGAGTTCGCCTCTCGGATTCAGTGCATGTGCATTTTTCTCGATAATTTCAGCCGCCAGTGGTATATCGGCCGTAATGACCAGGTCATTTTCGGCAACTTCCTGAGCAATATAATTATCAGCCACGTCAAAGCCCTGATCCACTTTAACGGTTTTAACAAATCGCGATGCAGGTTTGGGAATGTACTGATTGGCTACCAGTGTTATATGGGTCTGAGTTCTTTCAGCAGCACGAAATAAAATATCTTTTATGACCTTTGGACAGGCATCTGCGTCGACCCATATATGCATTGAACTTACCTGTGGAATGAGCGTTTTATTTACGCTCACTCATGGGTACATAATCTCTTAATGGTGAACCGGTATATACCTGTCTTGGTCGACCAATGCGTTGCATTGGATCAGAAATCATTTCCATCCAGTGAGCAACCCAGCCAACTGTTCGTGCAATGGCAAACATGACTGTGAACATATTGGTTGGAATATTTAATGCGCGATAAATAATACCGGAATAATAATCAACATTCGGGTACAGTTTTCGTTCGATAAAATAGTCATCCTTGAGGGCAATTTCTTCCAGTTTTAATGCCAGTTCAAACATAGGATTATTACTGTCTGCCAGTTTATCAAGAACATCATGGCACATATTACGTATGATGGTGGCTCGAGGGTCAAAGTTACGATAAACACGATGACCAAATCCCATCAGACGGAATGGATCATTTTTGTCTTTTGCTTTGGCAATATATTTATCGATATTAGCGGGACTGCCAATTTCCTTGAGCATGTTTAAAACAGCTTCATTGGCGCCACCATGTGCCGGTCCCCATAAGGATGCAATACCAGATGAAATACAGGCAAATGGATTTGCGCCTGAACTACCGGCAAGACGAACCGTGGATGTGCTGGCGTTCTGTTCATGATCCGCATGTAAGATAAACAGCAGGTTCATGGCTTTGATGGCAATTTCATCGGGTATATAAGGTTCACAAGGGGTTGAGAACATCATATGCAGGAAATTGCCACAATAATCCAGATGGTTAATAGGGTACATAATCGGCTCACTGACGCTGTGTTTAAAACAGGCAGCAGCGATGGTTGGCATTTTTGCAATCAATCTATGCGCCGAAACTTCACGATGCTGAGGATCATGTATATCCAGTGAATCATGATAAAAAGAGGATAGAGAGCCAACCACACCAATCATCACGGACATAGGGTGTGCATTGTAATGGAAGCCAGAAAAGAAATTACGCATGGATTCTTTAATCATGGTGTGATGGACAATCACTTCTTCGAATTTTTTCAGTTCTTCCCAGGTTGGTAAGGTGCCATAAATTAGTAAATAGGCGACTTCTAGAAAGGTACTGTTGGCTGCTAATTGTTCAATAGGGTAACCCCGATAGCGTAAAATACCCTTTTCACCATCGATATAGGTGATTGAACTGTCACAGCTGGCGGTGGAAACAAAGCCCGGATCGAAGGCAAGAATCCCTTTTTCCTTGTATAGAGGCGATATGTCGAGCGCTGTCGGACCTGTGGTGCCTTTGCGAAGCCTGAGCTCCAGAGAATCACCGGTAGTGTTATTGGTAAGCGTGTATTTATCGGTCATACCGAGGCCTTGGGGTTGGTTATTCTGTTTAATATTTTTACGTAAATGTAAAATATTCTCAAATCTAAGCGTTTATTATAGCGTGTCAGCCGATGCTTTGGTATGAAGCTGCAACTTAAACTATTTATCGATGAGCTAATTCCCCGTTGCTGGTCAGTTAACTTGGCAGCCGGATAATGGTAAAGTCACGTTTTAATCAGTGTCCTTTCATCTTTATGTCCACAGAAATTGAAACCATCCATGGTTATACCCTGCATGGAAATCGTTATCTTAACGTTAGTAACCGTTGTAACCTGTATTGTCATTTTTGTCCTCGAATGGATAACGACTGGAATGTTCAGGGCTATGAGCTAGGGCTTAAAAAAGAACCCACTGCGGAAGAATTAATTTCTGCGGCAGGTGATATCCGTCAATATAAAGAAATTGTCTTCTGCGGTCTGGGAGAGCCGACAATCAGGCTTGAAACCATTGTTGAAGTGGGGCGTACCCTGAAAGCCCGGGGTGCTCGTATTCGATTAAATACCAATGGCCTGGGTAATCAGTATCATAAACGGGATATAACCCCGGATTTAAAAGATGTCGTCGATGTGCTGTCTATTTCACTGAATGCCCAGAATGCAGAGTTATTTGAAAAACATTGTTTACCCCGTAAAGAAAATTCCTATCAGGCATTACTCGATTTTATTCGTTGTGCAAAACAGCATATTGCCGACATCTCATTAACAGCGGTTGATGGTCTTGAAGGCGTTGATATTAAAGCCTGTGAACAGATCGCAAATGATTTGGGTGTAAAATTCAGAGGCAGGATGTTAGATCAGGTTGGCTAGTTAATACAGAGATGGGTTACTGGATCAGGGGAGTCCTGATCCAGTAGCGGTAAGTTTATTTACACATCGTCATGAAACGGGCTTTTGGTCCCTTGCAGGGGTCGGTATCAAAGCCTGTGTCTTCATCCTTGGTTTCTTTAGGTGCGGCAGTCTGTTTGGCCTGTTGTTTGGCCTGCTGCTCAGCCAGTGCACGTCTTTGTTCTTCCAGTTTGCGTTTTTCTTCAGCTATTCTACGTTTTTCTTCTTCCAGTTTTTTCTTCTGTAATTCAGACTGTGACTGTTGTCTGGACAGGGCTTCCTGAGCTTTCTTTTCTTTTGCTATTCTGGCTTCTTCCGCTTTTTTGGCTTCTTCCGCTTTTCGTTTACGATCCTGTTCAGCCTGTTGTAGTTTGTTCTGTTCAGCTTCCTTTGCGACCAGTGCTTCGATACGTTCCAGTTCCGCCTCTGAACCAGGTATGTTTTTAAAAGTGGCTTTTTTGAGTAAATCCTGAGCTGTGTTTAAATTTCTATCAACAATAAAACCGGATTCATGCATGGAGGCGAGTAGCATCATCATTTCGCCACTGTTATTGGCTTCGGCCTGCAGGTCTTTTAACCAGGCGGCATGTTTTGTTTTGTTATAGCCGGATTTTTTAATATCAAGGTAGGTAATGCGCAGTTCAGCG
>JAOUMX010000092.1 GCA_029881275.1 Gammaproteobacteria bacterium
TCAGATTCTTCGAACAACAATGGCAGGCACTGACGCAGGCACTGGATTCTGCCAGTTTGCGACTGGATTCATTGCGGGTGATTGTGGCAACATAAAACGGCGGCAGGTCGTCTTTCACCTGTAGCAGCCAATCGAACATTATTAGACGAGAGTCCATTAGTCTCGGTGCAGACATTGGTTTTTAACCTGACTCAAATTATCTCAAGGGCATCTACAATAGCAGCTTCACCACTCTACACTTCACTAATTTCTTAACATGGCAATATTACTTGCCCGAAATCATTCAGAAAATACGGCCCTGTCATACAGGGCTTAAATAAAGTATATAAACGCTTTTATTTAATAGCCAATAGTAATTGGGCCTGAGTAATTTGTAGTGGCACCTGTCACATTAAAATCATTTGGCTGTACTGGTTTACCAATGACATATGGAGATTTAAGATCAACTACGCTGTTACAGATGTCAGCATTAAGAGAGGAACCATATGTGATAGCAACAGTATTGGTGGTAGCGGCTATATATACCTTTTCAAGGCCATTCGTATTACTGGTGGATAATACATATCCATGACCAAGCAAAGAGTTTAAAAATGTAGAAGGAATAGAACTGGATGTATAACCAATATATGCCTGGCCAGTACAATCTGTTGTAGTGTAATAAAGTGTATTATTTAGTTCACCGCTTAAATAAATCGTTTCCATATATCCACTATCTAATAACACTGAAACAATATTAAAGTTATAGTCAATAGAAAGTAAAGCGCCCAGACGGACACTATTATCATAAACACTCAATCCTTGTCGTACTGCACCTATCGCAGCAACATTCACAGAAATTGCACTGGCATTATTTCCAATTGATGCTTCATTAGTCCCAATCCGGCTGTCATTATCGTCCACTGCGGTTTTTATATCAGTAAAATTCTGGTTCACTTCTGCTGCGCTGGCCGGTGTGCCCGATTGAAATGTATTGCTAATGATGACTGACCCGGCATTAGCACCCGCCATGCCGAAAGCAAGTGTTAATGCAAATATATTTTTCTTATTATTCATTCCAGTTACTCCCAGTTCTTTTGATCCCAGTTAGACTCGTTCCACACAAGGCTGCTGGAGGTGGTCGTGTCATTATTCGATGAGTTATTGTTGTCGCTGCTTGAACAGGCAATCATAAAAAAGAATAGAAACATCAAACCAATTCGTAGTATCACGTTCATTATTAGCTCCTTCATAAGAAGATACTAATGATTGTGTTTTCAAAAGCTATCACCCAAATCAGGTAATTGTTAATTTTTGATGGGAGCATCAACAAATGGTGAATTTAACTAATGTTGAATTATTTAATGCACTCGACAAACAAGAGTAGCGGACCAACCGCTTTACAATGAGACTGACTAAACCCAGTCCAGATATCAAATGACTGCAAATGGCTGAACTGCAGACTGATTTTGGATTTTAATCAATGTGTTGCATCGATCGGTTAAAACCGCAGTCAATAACAGCAATAAAGGAAATTGTGAATATTTCACAAGAAAGATAAGCAATAACCACTACGGCATGTTTTAAAATAGACTTAATATTTCTTTAAGTCATATTAATAACGAATACAGTTATGAAAATAAAAACCAGTCGCCTGGATGAAAAAAACATGACCAGAGGCATTACGATAGGTGGAACCGGGTCAGGTTTTCAGGCATGGACAAATATATTCTATGAAACGAAAACCTCAGCCAACTCAAGAACCATGTTAAGTTTGATTAAAGGTAGACAAAATGGGGTCGGAGTCATGACTCCGACCCCATTTTCATCCTTTACAGTTTTCAACAACCTTCATCATAGGTAGATGCAACGTTAATAGTCACCTGATAACCAGCCGGCATAAATAGCGCAAGTGACTGGTCTGCAACAGGTTTAGCGCTATCATCTGTCTGCAGGGTATTAGCCCCCACAGCATGAACTGCCCTGCTTAACCCCCCAATCAAAATCACATCCGGGCTGGCGAATAATATCAATATGGCGACGGCTGATACCAGTTTGAAAAATTTCATTTGTCATTTACCTTTACACATTTATTAAATCTTTTGACTCATGAAATTAAAAGCAGAAGTTGTGCCAGTTATTTAATTGTTCTAATTTTCAACCAGATAAAAACCCGATCCTTCAAACGAAGGATGGGGGAAATGTAAGATTATCCGACAAACTTGAGTTATCGATATCGCTCAGCCACCTGACCCACCATGGCGGCAATTTTTGATATAAGTCATACCTTTTCAGGCCATATCATGACAATTTAGCAGTCCTTTGCCGCAAGATACGAACTGAATGCCATGCCTTTATCCGATTATGTGAATACCTTTGGCCAGCACATGCTGCGCCAGCATGGTGAGCGGGTACACAAGATCGCGATCAATGCGGGCTTCACCTGCCCCAACCGGGATGGCAGCAAGGGCATTGGTGGCTGTACCTTCTGCAATAACGCCTCGTTCACTCCCGATGATAAACAGCCGATGTCTATACCTGTTCAGCTCAACAACGGTAAGGCCGTGATCCCCAGGCGTACCGGTGCCAGGCGTTATCTGGCCTATTTTCAGGCCTACACCAATACCTATGCTGACGTCGACCAGCTGGCGCAGCAGTATGAACAGGCACTGGCTGAGGACAATGTTATCGGTCTGTCCATCGGCACCCGACCCGATTGCGTCCCCGATGAAGTACTGGATTTACTCTGCTATTACCGTGATCAGGGCCATGAAGTCTGGCTGGAACTGGGATTGCAATCGGCCCATGACAAAACACTGGATACCATTAATCGCGGCCATGGTTTTGCCGAATATGTCGATGCCATTAAAGCGGCACAAATAAGAAAATTGCCGGTCTGCACCCATTTAATTCTCGGCCTGCCCGGTGAAGACTATCAGATGAATGTGCAAACACTGACCCAGGTACTTGATCTCGGCGTTGAGGGTTTAAAGCTGCATCCACTGCATGTCGTTAAGGGTACACAACTGGCACGCCAGTGGAAGCACAATGAATATCAGCCCATGGAAATGGAAACCTACATCGACAGTGCTGTTAATTTAATTGAACTGACACCGGCAGAGGTTATTTATCATCGCATCACCGGTACGGCACAACATGACATTTTACTGGCACCCTACTGGTGTACCAAAAAATGGGCAGTACTGAATGGCATTGAAAATGAATTCAAAAAACGAAACAGTTATCAGGGAAAATTTTTTAAACTCAACACTCAACCACATGCAAAGGTAGTTTATCAATAATGGAACTGGTCTGTCCCGCGGGTAATTTACCCTCATTAAAAGCCGCTATCGACAACGGTGCCGATGCGGTTTATATCGGTTTTAAAGATGACACCAATGCGCGTCACTTTGCCGGTTTGAATTTTGATGAAAAGAAAATTCAGCAGGGCATCGAATATGCACACACTAAAAACAGAAAAGTATTTCTGGCACTCAACACCTATCCACAACCCTCGGGCTGGTCACGCTGGCAGAAGGCGGTAGATCACGCCGGTGAAATTAATATCGACAGTTTAATCATTGCCGATCTCGGTGTTATGGATTATGCACGCAATCGCTGGCCGGATTTAAATTTACATCTATCTGTACAGGGCTCAGCCACCAGTTATGAAGCAGTGAATTTTTATCAACGTCATTTTGATATTAAACGTGTGGTGTTACCCCGCGTGCTGTCTTTGAAACAGGTAAAACAGCTGGTCGATAATACCGATGTTGGTATCGAAGTGTTTGGCTTTGGCAGTCTTTGCGTCATGGTGGAAGGCCGTTGTATTTTATCCTCCTATGCCACCGGTGATTCACCCAATACCTTTGGTGCCTGTTCACCGGCGAAAGCAGTGGAATGGATCGACAAGCCCGATGGCGGCATGGACACCCGTCTCAATGGCTTACTGGTAGATCGTTACAACGCGAATGAAAACGCCAGTTACCCGACCATTTGCAAAGGCCGTTTTAATGTCGGCGGCAATACCTATCATGCACTGGAAGAACCCACCAGTTTAAACACGCTGGAACTGTTACCCGAATTATTTGATGCCGGTGTGCAGGCCATCAAAATCGAAGGCCGGCAACGCAGTCCCGCCTATGTGGCACAGGTCACTCGCGTCTGGCGCGATGCCATCGATTTATGCCAGCAGAATAAAGACACCTTCAAACCCAAATCCGACTGGATGCAGGAACTGGCCAAAGTATCCGAAGGCAGTCAGACCACCCTCGGCGCTTATCATCGCCCCTGGCAATAACGAGAATCAGTATGCGTTTATCTTTAGGTTCAATTTTATATTACTGGAGCAAGGACGATACCCTGGCATTTTATCGCGACCTGGCCGACAGCCCGGTTGAGATTTTTTATCTGGGTGAAAGCGTGTGTTCGAAACGCAAACAGATGCGCACCCAGGACTGGTTTGAGCTGGCAGAAGAACTGGAATCAAAAGGCAAGGAAGTGGTGTTATCAACACTGGCATTGAGTGAAGCAGACTCTGATATCAAAACCCTGCATCGTATTTGTGACAATAACCACTTCATGGTGGAAGCCAATGACATGGGCGCTGTGAGCTTGCTGGAAGGCAAGGCTTTTGTCAGTGGTCATAGCGTCAATACCTATAATCAACATACGATTAAATTACTTTCTGAACTGGGATTGAAGCGCTGGGTCATGCCACTGGAACTCAGTAAAGATACATTAGCGGATTTACTCGCTACAAAACCCGAAACAGTCGAGTCAGAGATTTTTGCCTTTGGTCGCATCCCGTTGGCCTACTCTGCCCGTTGTTATACAGCACGGGCTCATAATCTGCAGAAAGATGATTGCCAGTACCGCTGCATCGATTACCCGGATGGCATGTTATTAAACACTCAGGAAGATCAGAAATTTTTAAACATTAACGGCATTCAGACCCTGTCGGCACAAACCTATAATCTGCTGCCGGAACTGGACAGTATGAAAACCATGGGCATAGATGTTTTACGTCTCAGTCCGCAATACCGTCACATGGATAAAATTATTGATCTGTTCGATCAGTGCATTAACAATAAACTATCAACTGAAGACGCCAGCAACCAACTGGAAAAACTCACCAGCTCAGGCAGCTGCAATGGCTACTGGTATGGTAAAGCGGGAATAGAATCAAAAGCCAGCTAAATAGTTTTACAGGACAAAGAACCCGGGACAGAAAATGATTTTTTATTTAAGTTAGTTGAACAATCCCATTTAATATTCGTACCACCCATAATGGAACGTGGTTTCAAACTAATAAATTTTCCATTGCCATAGGCTTTTGTTAATAACACACGGATTTCGCCATTTTTATCGAGTTTAACGGTTTCAATATTTTCACCATCGGTCATAGTATCCGTATCTAACCCAACATCACCGAGATTAGCTGGCCAATCTCCATTCATATTATAAAATTGCATCACATGCATTCTTACTGGCGTAATCATGGCCATGATATTGGCCAGCTTTGCTGCCTGCACATATTCATTATAAACAGGCATTGCAGTATTCACCTGAGGCATAACAGCAGGTACTGTATTTACTGCTGACTGGTTTGAAATTGAAACATCACCTGCAAGCAATCGATCAAGATCATTTTTAACCTGATCAGGATCAACTGTTAACTGCGCTTTTAACCAGAGCTTTTTACCATCCCACTTTTCATCAAGAACTTTACTGCGAACAGAGCCGCCGCTAATGGTTTTAATTTTGCTTTTAAATTCCGAATCAAACCGGGTATTTTTTTGCGAGCGCGTAAATTCATTCTCACTAACAATATAGCTACTCACTTCTTCCAGTAATTCAGCTTTTAAAATACGAATAGCATTTTGACGCGCTGTAACACGACTCTCTATCTCACTGGCGTCATAGGTATATTCACGAATATACTGTTTTTCAATAGCACTGGTAATAACAGGAAATAATAACAAACACCACCCTGTCATTCTAAAAAGATAATTCAAAATGCTTTCCCTGATCTATTTTAATTAATTAAAGATTAGTCTAAATAGTCAGACTTTCAATGAAAGACAGAGGAAAATCGTCGAATTTATAAGAATAATGAATTAACCAATTTTTTCGGCAATGCGACTGGCGCGATCACTTAGTTTATTAATCATCGACCAGCGTTCAGTCATATCCATAGCATCGAGGAAATTTTTTACATATAAACCCAGCTCGGTATCACCAGCCAGTTTTAGTCGTCTGTTAAAAAACAGGGTATCAGGATCTTCACGTCGGCTCATCAACAGCAAAAAATCATAAACCGTGCCCGATATACTCAGATCAGCATGACAATCGGGATGACAACTTTTAATTTGCTGTGCTTTTAATGTAAAGCGTATCTGCAAGCCTGCATCGGTAACATGAAGTGCCACGACCTTATTCTGTAAAAAGTCCAGTTCATCAGCCATCAGTTCCTGTTTGAACAGGCGATTGATCGCCGTAATAAAAACACGATTATGCAATCCAGCAGGCGTAAACCGCAGCGGCAATCGTAAAACAGCTGGCAGAAGAGGTTTTTGTTTGAGTGCTTGATGATTCATAAAAGGCTTTATGTCAGAAACAGGCCGTTAAAACATTAACCTGGATCAATAATTAACCATCAACCCGTCAGGTGATGATCAGCGGGGCACGGCTTAACGCCACCACAACGATATAAGCAAACACCAGCACTGACAGTACCCAGGCAATAATGCGCACCTGTCGGGTTTTTCCCCGCTTCAGTGCAATGGTACCGAGAATAATATAGGCAACCAGGGCAAACACCTTGATCGTTAACCAGCTTTGTACGAAGGGGTACTGGGCACTCATATAGACCATGACCAGTGCACTGGCCAGCAAACAGGTATCGATAATATGCGGCAAAATCTTAACCGGCTTTGCCTGTAGCAACGGCGATTCAATCATCATCCAGTAGCCGCGCAATATAAAGCCGCTGATGGACAGCACCACACTGGCGAGATGAATCAGTTTAATACTCTGATACAGATCCATTACCTGTTATGCACCCATCATCTGCTGCATTTTTTCCAGTGTCGGTTTTTCAACAACACCTTTTTCGGTAACAATGGCATCCACCAGTTCAGCCGGTGTCACATCAAATGCCGGGTTCCAGGCAATCGCGCCCTGTGCAGCAATACGCTGACCACCACAACAGAGAACTTCCTCCTGGCTGCGCTGCTCAATGGGAATCTGATCACCATGACTGATATTCATATCCACTGTCGTGGTGGGTGCAGCGACCATGAATTTAACACCGTGATGTCGGGCATTGACGGCCAGACTATAGGTGCCGATTTTATTAGCGACATCGCCATTCGCTGCAATACGATCAGAACCGACGATAATCCAGCTGATTTTCCCCTGTTTCATTAATGTCGCAGCAGCACCTTCAGATAACAATGTCACTGGAATATTATCCTGCACCATTTCCCAGGCAGTGAGGCGTGAACCCTGCATCCAGGGACGGGTTTCATCCGCATAAACATGATTAATTTTACCTTCCGCATAGGCGCTTCTGATCACACCCAGTGCTGTGCCATAACCACCGGTGGCAAGTGCACCGGCATTGCAGTGCGTCAGCACAGCCTTGCTATCCGCTGCAATCAACGCCGCACCTAAACGCCCCATGGTGTAATTAGCCTGTAGATCATCTTCAAGAATCTGATCCGCAGCGGCTTTTAAAATTGCAAATGGATCACCGTCAATGCCATTTATGACCTGTTGCATCTGTTCCAGCGCCCAGAAAAGATTAACCGCAGTGGGACGTGACTCAGACAATATTTTTATATCGTCTGCAATTAACTGTTTCCAGTTATCTGCACTTTGCTGATAACGTAGTCGTGCAGCCAGTACGACACCGTACGCTGCCGTAATACCAATGGCCGGTGCACCACGCACTACCATATTGCGAATAGCATCAGCAACATCAACTGCATTGGTTAATTCAATCTCAACATTTTGTTGTGGCAGAATACGCTGGTCTAATAAAAAAAGGCTATCATCATGCCAGTTGATAGCCCTTATAGAATCGTGTTTCTCTTTCATATTTGAATATCTATTGTTCTTGTTTACCGGTAGCAAACGACAAGATAACAGCCTTTAAGTTATTGTTCAAAGTTTTTGATACCTGCGTCATTAAGCGCGCATCAGTTTCATTACGCTGTAGTGCAGATACTTTCAATGGCCATTGTTGACGACCAATAACTTTACCCGATGATGACTCAACCAGCTTTAATGTCAGCTTGCCTCTGAGCCAGTACCAGCCTTCACGCTTGCCCAGATCCTGAACATCAAGACTGGCAACCAGTGCATAATCACCTGATCCTTTCATCGCCGGGAAACCTGCATTACCCATAGCCGATTCCAGCGCCTGATCAAGCCCGCCAATGGGATCATTATCGATCATGGCGCTCACCTGTAATGCCAGCAATGCAGTATCCAGCTGATTATCTAATTCAGCCAGACGCCATAATGAAGACCGTCCCTGACCACTCAGATCGATGACCTTGAGCATTTTTTGCAGGCCCAGCCGTTGTTTCTGATATTGCAGTGCTTTTTCCTGATTAACCATTTTCCTCAGTGCATTTGTCTGCGCTTTAGACTGAGCCAGTTCAATTTCTGTTTCATCATCCAGACGTGACATTTCCTGACGAATATTATTACCCGCCTGCTTGCGATCAAGTACGGCAAGAGCATGGTAAGTAAAAACATCTTCATCAAGCCAGGTTGCTGCTATACGTGCACCATCAATGACTTTATCGGTGTGTACGGATATTTGCTGTTCCAGACGATCAGATTTGGTAACACGTTCTTCACCATCTTTAACATTCACCTGAGTATCTGAACGCGTTGTTGACTGTTCATGAATTTTTAATTCAAATATTTTCACCAGATTTGCCAGTGCCCTGTCTTTTGCCAGTTCCGGCTTTGAAGCAGAACCGGTTGCACTAATATATTTTTCATGCGGATAGTTTTCAGGTTCCGCATCAATCCAGCCAGGCCTTGAGTCTGAATAAACCATCTGCGAAATAAATAACAGCCCGGCTATCCATACTGACTTTAAAAAAATATTATTTTTCATCATCAATACCATTCCCGAATGACGAATCAGAAGACAACTTTAGTTGCTGATTCAGTGTTAACTGCCACCTTATCGGCAGCAGGTCTTGGAGCAGTCCAGTGTTCAGATAAAATTGTTTTTTTACCTTGCAGAATATTTGCCGACAGTTCAATAACATCAACAATAGTACCGCCAGGCCCAATCACTTCAAGCCTCACCAGCTGTTGCCCAGCGGGGAGAAACAATCGAGCTATCTGTATTTCCTGCGGCAGTGTATTCCAGCAGCGGGTATCAGCTATTTCTGTTGCCTGATTAACAATAAACATTGCCAGCTGAGCCAGCCCACCCTGCCGCTCTTCTATTTTCTTTTCGCTTTTTTTCTTAACCACCGCACGTGCAATAGCGCGCGTGGTAATCACAGGCATATCGGCTCGCAAAGCCGCACGTGCCAGACCGTCAATATTCTCCACAGTTTCCAGCAAGAGCTGCTCATTACCAACAGTCAAACGAACCGGGTTCAGATTTTTTGCTGGCTGTGAATAAGCCGGCAGTGCAATTCTTACATTTAAAGATAATTCACTGGACCAGGTATTAATCGACACCTGATTACGCTGAGGCGTCATGCCATTATGTAACAGCACAATTAATTCACCCATGCCTCTGGTGTCTGGCATCGCCCATGAACCCTGAGCAAATTTTTGCTTATAGTGTTTAAATTCATTCCAGCGTCTTTGCTGGGACAACAAACGTAAAAAATCATTTTGTAATTGCAGCGGTATATTTAAACCCTGTTTATCTTTTGTTGCCCGATAAACTTCAACAGCCTTGCGATAGGACACTATTGCCTCATCATATTCACCCAGGGCTTCAAACACGATTCCCGCAAGATAACGCATAAAAGGATCTTCTTCCGGTGCCTCTCCCCACTCCATCATTTTTACATCGGATTGCAATACTTCAACACGGGCAGCATCCATATCGCCGAGGGCAATATAATTTAATGCTTTAAACGCATGCACCAGCACCTGTTCATAACGATCACCTTCAAAACTGATGGTTTCATCATTAAGCATAAGTGCACCCACCTGCTCACTCAGACTGGTGGCATAAAGATCTTCAATTTTTTTCTTGGCAAGTTCAAGCGCCTGATTGCTGCCATTAAAATCGCCCAGCATGCGCAGCAAAATGCCACGGTTCATATTCACCATAACATCATCGGTGGCGCTTTCCTTTTCCATGGCTTTTAAAGCAACATCGGGGCGACCCTGCGCCAGGGCTGCACGCATATCCATGGATTTATAAGCAGACGTGGCACACCCCTGAACAAACAGAATGGCGAACAGCATCAGTAAATAAAAAAATCGATAAGGAGTTATACAATCCATATAATTTTTCTGTTACGCCTGATGAGTAATTTAATAGCCATATATTAAGGACAACTCAATCACGCCTCTAGCGGAGTGATTGAGTTTTGCATTGTCGACGTCACAGGGACTAAAAACGCAGGCCACCTTTTTCGATGGTTTTCTTGATCTTCTTCTGACCTATCCAGACTTTGCGATTACTTTCCAGATCAATCAATGTCAGGTCCACCTGATAAAATCGAGCCTGTTCA
>JAOUMX010000093.1 GCA_029881275.1 Gammaproteobacteria bacterium
GAGCATAGATAAGGGTATCCATGCCAGCGGTGAAATTGGACGCAAGAACTGAATAAGAGGATTAACCAGAAACTTTATAGCCTGTATTCGACCTAACAAAATACCAAGAGGAATACCTAATAAAGCACCCAGATAAAAGCCGATTGTCACCCGATACAGACTCGCCACTGAATGACTTAAAAGTGCGCCACTTAATGCCAGCTCATAAAAACTTTTAAGAACCTCAGTTGGACCCGGAAACACCTGTCGACTCCATGGGCCAAATAGAACAACAAGCTCCCATATGACAACAACCATAGCAAATGACATGATCGGGTATATTAGTTTCTTTTTAAACATTAAATTTCAAGCCGCACCATGAATAAAATATTATAAATTAATAATTTCTTTCGCTAAATTATAATACTGTCTTCCCGCACGACTTTCCTTATCATAATAAATAGTAGGTGTATGGAATATCTGAGATTCCTGTACTTTTGTGTCTTTTTCAATCATGGTTGAAAAAACACGATCTTTATACTCTTCCTTCAACTTCTTCAAAATAACCTTTGATGCAGTATTCTCTGGCTCAAACATGGTAATAGGAATTTTATAATTAATCACATGACCGGACTTTTCGCGAATAACATTAATCATATTCACAATATGGTTAACACCTTGCATAGAAAGATACTCACATGGGGTTGGAATCACAGCCATATCAGAAGCCAATAAGGCATTTAGCGTATAAAAATCACCCGACGGCGGCGTATCTATTATAATATAATCAAAATAATGGCCAATAGATTTCAATTTATCTCGCAATAAATATTCGAAATTTTCGTCTTGCAAATGCATCTTTGCTAATAAAGCCATCTTGCTATTTGAAGGCAATAACCATAAATTTAATTTTGTTTTGATAATATATTCTGATATGCCAGCATCTTTTGAATGTATAACCTCAAAAAATGACTTGGCATCTTTATAACCAAGAAGCGTTGTTAAATTCGCCTGTATATCGAAATCAATAATAAGCACACGCTTTTTTAACAAACTTAATGACACGCCAAGATTTAAAGATGTAGTGGTTTTGGCAACACCGCCTTTCTGATTACAAACTGAAATAATTTTAGCCTTCATGTTTGAATCAGAGGCACTAATGCCATCTATTTTTATTGGCAATTCCTCATTTTCAACTGTTCTGACAGGTGTCGACTGAACACTTTTACGCACAGTAAAAACATGCTTACACTTTGCACATCGCGCACTTATCTCTTTTTTCTTTATAGCACTATCACTAATGTTGTAGCGAGTTTTGCAGTTAGTACAGGTTATAATCATAAACTGCTTCTCAATAAATTATTTCGCAAACAACACAGACCGATATTGAAACAAACTAAATTAAATTGCCAAATAGCAGTATTATTCATCATGTCTTCTTGAAATCGTCAATTCAATCTGGCTTGCCAACTGATTTGAATTAGTTACCGTATCTACAACACCATTCTCAATCGCTGTATGTGTTAAATTAGGATAAACACAGGTTTCAGTCGACTGAGCTATTGTTGTACCTGATTTTTCTTTTATGGACATAAAACCCTTGCTGCCATCAGTACCTATTCCGGTCAGCAGTACACCAATTGAATTTTCATTAAATGCCTCAGCTGCAGATGAAAATAAATCGTTCAATGGCTCTTCAGGATGACTACCCTTCACTAGGCAGTACTCGTTATTTTGATTGTTCTTAACAACCAACGGGTTATTGTGTGCACATATATAACAGACGCCCTGTTCTATAACCGTCCCTTCAATACCCACTTCTACACGCCAGGCGGTGTACTCATTAAACTTTTGCACAAAGGCCGGTAATATTTTCTGTGAAATCTCCTGAATCACAACAACTGCTGCCGGCAAATCTGGTGACAACTGTGACATCAGATTAATTATTGTATTCGGTCCACCAAGGGTTGTTCCTATCGCAATAAGGTAATCCAGCTGACGATACTCATAACGCTCACTTAAACGATCTCGTGTATCAAGCTTACATACTCGTACCCGTCTAACTTTTTCAATATCTTCATCAGCTGCAATTTTTACACGGTCAATAATTTTATTACGCTCGTCATGAATATCCTTGGATATAGCACCCGAAGGCTTAGGCATAAAATCAACTACCCCTAGCCTTAATGCCTCAAATGTAATTTCGCCATGATTAAACAACGAGCTTAGCATTACAATTGGTACAGGTGATTCAATCATAATATGCCGAACTGTTCTGATACCATCCATAACAGGCATATCAACATCCAGAGTAATCACATCCGGCTTTAATTCCTTAATTTTTTCCAGACCTTCCTTGCCATTTTTAGCAACGCCCACAACTTCAATATCGGGATCAGAACCTAGCATTTCACTAAGTGCTTTCACCATAAATGAAGCATCATCAACAATAAGGACTTTAATTTTATCTGCCATAAAATTCCTGATAATTATTCATATCACCCTGCCAATCACAAATAAAAGTAATTAATTATTATTAATGGTATGTTCATCAGATTTTGATTTTGGCTTTATTTTAGCTTTTAGACGCGCAGCCTGTTCATGGTGTTTCTTTGACTGTCGCTCAGCGGTAATTCTAACCATCTCATAAACATCAAGAATAAGAGATATTCTGCCATCACCGATAATCGTTGCACCGGAGAAACCACTCTTCTCCTGCACATAATCGACAAGAGGTTTGATGACCACTTCATCCTGCCCCATCATCTCATCAACAACAAAACCAACTCTTTGCCCACCTGAACTAACAATTACAACATAAAGTCGCTCTGTATCCTTATCTGATCGAATACCAAATAAAGTAGATAATCTAAATACAGGTAATGACTGACCACGCAGGTAAATAACCTCAACCCCTTCGATCATTGAAATATCACCCACATTAATACGCACAGTTTCATCAACATTTGCCAGTGGGATCGCAAATATATCAGCACCGGTACGAATCATAAGCGCATGTATAATGGCGAGTGTTAATGGAATTTTTACACGCATACGCGTGCCGGCACCATGTTTTGACTCGATTTCCAGTGAGCCATTTAACTTCTCGATATTCTTTCTAACAACATCCATACCAACACCACGACCAGAGGTATTAGTTACTTTTTCAGCGGTCGAGAACCCGGCAGTAAGAATAATATTGGTTATTTCAGACGGCGACATACGCTCCAGCTCATCTGATGTAAACAGCCCTTTTTCTATGGCCTTGTTTTTTATTTTTTGTCTATCAATACCACGACCATCATCGGTAACTTCAATTACAATATTATTACTTTCCTGATAGGCCTCTAACGCCAAGGTTGCTTCTGGTTGTTTGCCAGCCAGCTTACGATCTTCTATGCTTTCAATACCGTGATCGACTGCATTTCTAATAATATGTATCAATGGATCAGATAATTCTTCAACAATCATCTTATCCAGCTCGGTTTCTTCACCATTAACTACCAGGTTAACTTTCTTATCCGTATTGTGTGTAAGATCATGAACCAGTCGCGGATAACGATTAAAAATTTGCGATATAGGCAACATTCGCATTTTCATAACACCTTCCTGAAGCTCATTTGAAGTACGGCCCAAACCGGAAATAGCTTCAGCAAGACGATAATTAAACGTACGAATCATTTTTAATTCTTTTTGTTCAAGATTAAGGTTCTCTTTCAAATACTGCTGCAAATCCCCCAGCTCATTGAGCAACTGAACAAAATAAGAACGGTCAACTACCAGCTCACCCACCTGATTCATTAAGGTATCAATTTTCTCGGAATCAACTCTCAGACTACGTCTTGTTTTCCTTTCATTTCCTTCACGCATGCGTCGACGTTCTTCAAACAGTCGTCTTTCATCCATACGACGATCACCGCTTGCTCTACGTTCAGGTTTAGCTGGTTTAGCTGGCTTTTCTGAAACCTGCTTTTCACCTTTTTTGGGCGAGACCATTTCATCAAAAACACTATTTAAGGTTTCATATTCGGTCTTACTTACCTGATGAATAGATTCCTTAAGAGCATTATTTAAACGACCAAACAGATCGTCATCTTGCTGTATTTCAGCACTTGCGGACAATGCACTCTCAAGATCATCATCAACGGGTGATTCTACTTGAACAGCTTCATTCTCAATCGAGCGCTTAACAGTCTCGTGTACAGGTTCTTTCTGCAGATCAAGACCGGGAAAATACTGTTTAAGTTCGGCAAAATAGAAATCCATAAAAGACAAAGAGACATCTTTACCCCTGGATATAGTCTTGGCCGCTTCGCCCAATGTCTCAGCCCAGCCAACATAGAACTCCGCTATCTCCTCATAGCCCATATAGTTTGCTGAGGCTGTTAATTTATTTAATATACTAATGCAATTTCTGAGCTGACCTTCTTTATCTACTGCATCATCCAGATCGGCTGTGATTGCTTTTAGATCTGAAACCTTCTCCTGAAGTTGATTAAGAAAAATTGCCAGTAATTCTTCATCATTTTCTTCCTGTATAACACTTCCAGACACATTTTGTTGCTGCATTTCAGGAGCATTGCGCTCAACAGTTTCTTTTGACTCTGCAACAGATTGTTGAACTTCAATTTTATTAGCCGTCTGTGTAAATTGTGGAAAAAACTGCTTGAATTCCGCAAAATAAAAATCCATAAAAGAAAGCGCAATATCCTTACCTTTTAAAACAGCCTTATTTGCCTCTACTATTGAATCATGCCAGCCATTACAAAATTCAGCAATTTCATCGTAACCCATGTAATTAGCAGATGATCTAAGCTTATTGACCGCATCCAGACAATTTAACAAGCGCCTTTCTTTATCTGCTGCATTATCGATATCATCAATTGCAGCCTGAATAACTGAAGATTGCTCTCTTACCTGATTCAGGTAAATTGAAAACAGTTCTTCATCATTTTCTTCATGAAATTCACCTGCGACTGACTGATCATCAGAAGATAACAATGACGAGGTTTCTGCTTCTACAGATGGTGTTTCCGCAACAGGTAAATCACCGCCCTCAAGATGCATTGTCAGTTTATCGATCAGATCATCAACTGATGACACTTCTTCCTGGTTTTGTTCGAGCTCCTTTACCAGCTGAACGATTCTGTCTCGCCCTTCGATCAGAGTTTCTACAATTACCGGTGTTGACTGCATAGAGCCATCACGCAATTTATCGAGAAGATCTTCCAGACGATGCGTCAGCCTGGAAACTCTGGCAATACCTATGAATTGAGCTGATCCTTTAATGGTATGAATAGGCCGAAATATTTCATTTAAAATTTCCAAATCATTCGGATTATCTGCCAGTTGTAACAGCAGAGTTTCCATTTCTTCCAGATGTTCTGTAGCCTCTACAATAAAATCTGGGAGTTGTGATAATTCTATTTCACTCATAGTGTTTCCATAATCCCAGGCCGGGTAAATTTGCTCGCACAATCATACAATTATGGACAGGCAAATATTTATTCCCCTACCAGTTTAAGTATCTGATCTGCATTATGTTTATTTGCCAGACCAATGGCACCAATACGCTGAACTTCATCCTTGTATTTATCTTCATCAAGATTTGAGAGAATTAGAACGCGAGCACTGTTATCAGCTTCGATAATTTCTCTGGCGGCAGTTAGACCATCCATACCTCTCATGGTGATATCCATTGTCACCAAATCTGGATTTAGTTCTTTATACAGCTCTATTGCTTCAGCACCACTACTTGCCATACCGACTATATTATGCCCGGCTTCTTCAAAAATCTTGACCAGCATCTTGCGCATAATAGAAGAATCATCAACGATCAGTATATTCTTGGCCATTGTTAATAACCCGCTATGCGCATTTCATTAACACATTTCATTAAACAATCTCACTTTCTGATAATAACAATTCATCAACATCCATTTCACCAAGCACTTTCTGCTCCTCATTGAAAAGAACAAGATCAAAATCAAGAATAATAATCAGGCTACCATCAATTTCGCATACACCCTGGATGTACTGACTCTCAAGACCGGAAACAATAATATCCGGAGCAGCCTCAACTCTTTTCTCTTCGATTTTAAGCACTTCGGTTACATGATCAACAATAAAGCCAACCACTCGATTATCGATATTTAAAATTAATACCCAGCTTTTTTTCTGTGACTTATTTGCATCATAAAGATTAAGACGTTTACGCAAATCTATAACCGGTACGATATTACCGCGTAGATTAAGCACGCCTTCAACAAATTCTGGTGAGTTAGGTACAGCTGTGACCACAGCTGATCGCAGTATTTCCTGCACCATTAGAATATCAACTCCAAACCTCTCGTTGGCCACACCAAAGCCAACGAGCTGCATCAAGCCTTCATCTTCAGAGTCATCAGTCTCATCGATGTTAAATTTTTCAGCCATGCTGGAATTCTCCTTACCTAAAGGAACCGTACACAATAATTACCTGGCAGTAGTTCGTTATATTTTGCAAACACATATTCAAATAATCCATCTTTAGAATTTGAACTGTCTAATCTGAGCTGTCAGTGCTTCTGATTGCTCTTTTAATGCGTCTGTAATTTTTACAACGTTACCTGCACCTTCCACGGTTTGTGCCGCAGCCTGAGCTGATTCATTCGATAATTTGGTAATAGCCTTGGAGCGTTGTGCCTGCATTTCCGTCATCTGAATCATTTCTTCACCGCGTCGTACCACACCATCCATTTCCTTGGAAATTTCATGTACACCCTGATTCGATTCATTAACCAGACCCACAATCAATTTGGCATATTCTTCCAGTTTAGTCAGTGCCGCTTCTGCTTCCTTACGACGTACACCCTGCTCACCCGCCATGGCACCGATTTGTTGTGCCAGCGTATTCAGTTCCTGAATCAAACTCTGCACTTCACTTGTACTTAATTCGAGTTTTTCAGATGTTGTACTGATCGCCTGAATCGCCTGGATATTTAACTTACCACCCTCGTCGATCTTGGCCAGTGCTTCCTGTGAACGGTCAGAGAGTTTTACACCCTCGGTTACATTAGCGGTTGATTCCTTGATTAACTGGGTAATTTCCTTGGCCGCTTCAGATGAACGCTGAGCCAGCTTACCAACTTCGTCCGCAACCACCGCGAAACCTTTACCATGAGCACCGGCACGTGCCGCCTCAACTGCTGCATTCAATGCCAGCAAGTTGGTCTGTTCCGCGATCTCGGTGATTACACCGATAATTTCAGAAATCTGTTCAGATGATTCCGCAATTGTACGCATACCCTGTACCGTTGCTTCAACCGAAATACGACCGTCTTTCGCAGCATTCAATGAAGCATTCGCATATTCATTCGCCTGCTGTACCGCCTTCTGCATTTCATTTACCGCATTGGCCATTTCATTAACCGATTCCGTTACACGTACCACCATCTGACCCTGATTCTGCGCGTTGGCCACAACCTTCGCACCGGTTTCACCCATCGCCGTTACTGTGCCAAGGGCAGATACCACTTCTTTATCCTGATCCTGTGCAGCTTTTGTTACACCACCCATTTTATCTAACAGGTTTACAATAGCTTTCTGCGATACCTGTGCCGCATCCTGCTGACCGACTACCGATGTTGATACCTGACCTGCAGTACTTCCCATCTCGGTAATAACTTTTTCAGACGTTCGGCTACGTTCCAGCTCACCCTGGGCCCTTTGTCTGTTTGCCGCCGCACGTCCGGCCACATCTTTGGAACTTACTGCCACCTCAACGGCGGCTGTATTCGCCACCACGAATGCATTCCGCAATACGCTCATCATGTTGTTGAAGGCTTCGGACATTCGACCGATTTCATCTTTACTTTCCACCGGTACCAGAATGGTCAGGTCACGATTATCGGCAATGGTCTGTACCGTGTTTACCATGCCGATAATAGGTCGGGTAATCGCACGGGAAATAATCAAACCTAAACTGATCGCCAGAATAATACCCAGGATAATTCCGACAACCACCTGGATCACAGCTGCCTTTGATGCCGCGATGGATTCCTTACTCGCCATGATCGATGCTTCATTTGCGATACCTTCAATCTCAGCAAGATATTTACCCAGTACTATAGAAGTGTCATCCAGGCGGGTATCATTTTTGTGTCGTTCTTCTGCAATTTTTACCAGCTTATCCTGGATACCGATAAACTCACTGGCCAACGGTAAATAGTTTTTCTCGAAATCATCGATCAATCTCATCAATGTATTTTTAATCTGCGGATGATCCACCCGGACAATATAACCTTCATCGGTATCACCACCTTTAGCCAGCGCATTAAACCAGCCACGCATCTCAGATACTGTTACATCAAATTCTTTTTTGATATCGGCAGTACCGGCAGTCTCCAGAGACTGTGCATATTCTTCGATTTTGATTCGGGTGGCTGATAAAGTTGTTTTCATTTCCATTGATATATCAGCCCAGGTATTTTCCTTTTCGAACAGCGCCTTGGCTGATGCACCGGACTTGAATTGGTCTTTGATCAGCTCTTTTACCTGGGACTCGAAATCTTCTGCATCCTCAATAATCTTGTCAAAAGCCGCTTCATAACTACGCATGCCTTGCAGGGACTGATCTAATGTCGCGATTTCCTGAAGCTGTAAGTCACGCGCCAGGGTAATAGCAGGACCAAAATCACCGTCATGCACTTTTACCGTATTTTTCAGGGCTTTAATCAGATTGGGGTCTTCTGCCGCGTAGACCTGACCGATAGGGGTATCCGCACCATCGGTAATGGCTTTTTCATAAAGGTCAAATAATTCAATTTGGTCTTTAATTTCAGCCATTACCTTGTTCACATGATTATCAGTATCAGCTTCGAGTAATTCCATAATAAGCTGCTGCGTTGTTCTTACTGACAATGTCATCTGTACCGCCGATTGTGATAATGGCGTTTTTTGCTGTACGGTGAATGAGGAATCCTGCATCAGATTCACGTTCCACCAGGCAACACCGCCCATCGCGACGAGTACAACTAATAGTGACAGGAAGCCTGAAAGTATTTTCTGACCAATTTCCCAGTGTTTCCAGTTCATTATCCCCTCCTAATTAGGGTAGAAATTTGAATATACAAATATTTTCAATTATTTAAATTACCATTGAGTATAGATGGAATTTTTGCATCCACAACAACCTGCTCAACAGCTGATCTTTCCAGTGCAGACAACGCCATTTCTTTACAGAAACAGGTATGCGGATCCTGAACAATCGCCATACCACCGACACGAATAATTTCTTCCAGGCCTTCTGCTCCGTCCTCACCCAGGCCCGACAAAATAACACCAACAGCCTGATCACCCATGGCTTCAGCTGTCGAAAATAACAACATATCGATGGCACCACGACGGGTAACAAAAGGGGCCGGACTGATATGCAAACTGAAGCCATCCGCTTCTTTATGCACACTCATATAATCTGTACCGCTGCTGATATAACAACAACCCGGCTTAATAACGTCGTTATGAACTGCCCGCTTTACCGGGATCTTGCTACAGGTATTGAGGTAACCAATAAATGCATCAACAAACTCCGATGCCACATGAAGTGATATTAAATAAGTCGAATTTGAATCTGTGCGCAACTGGGGAATAATTTTTAATAATGCACCATAGCCACCTTCAGCTGCGCCCATGGCCACAATATGCTGAATCTGTCCATTACTGACGTCAGACCCTAAATCGTCCTTGTTTGACTCATGGCGAATATATTTAATGGCAGCCAGCTCAACTTCAGCTGCATATTTAACTCTGCCACGTATTTGCGCTGCCTGTTCTTCACGACTGATATCTGACATGGCAGAAGGCTTGGAAATAAAATCAACAGCACCATAGCGAAGGGCATCAAAGGTAATTTTTGCACCTTCCTGCGTTAAACTACTTAACATAATCGTGGGCACCGGGTGCTCTATCATCATGCGCTTAAGAGTACCGATACCATCCAGACCCGGCATATTAATATCCAGTGTAACCACATCTGGTTTAAATTTATCCAGCAATACCAGGGCTTCCAGACCATCTGCCGCTTCTTCCATCATGACGTTCTCATCATCTGCAAACATACCAATTATGGCTTCACGCATGAGTTTCGAATCGTCAACAACTAGCAATCTTAATGCACTCGTCATAGTAGTAATATAATTTTTATTTTTATCCAATCTACTTTCAACCATGCTCAAGCATATAAAAAATAAACAAAGGACATGATCAGTATGAATTAATACAGCTGTAATTTGCCCTTACTTTTAATATGTTAGAACAATCCGCTTTAAATATTAGTACATTTAACAGGAAATACCTGTAAAGACAGGCACACACTATATATGCGTACTGTTTACAGCTAATTTGCCCTCGAGGGTAAACATTTATTACATCATGAAGATATGTTTTAACTACAACATTTGGAGAAACATAGAGGTACGAGACTATTTTGCCCCATCTATCTGTTCATTCAGCTTAGTAAATAGACTATATTCTTCTGAAATACCAGAAAACACTGATAATTATATTGCCATCAGCCACGTAAAGACGTGTCAAAAATATAAAAACAGCGAAGTTAATGATCCACAACAACCATATTGACAGTAATCCGACAGAATTGAACAGATTATATACACTTTATTATGATGCGCTAAATAGACTAATAAACAACTTTAACCATTTTAT
>JAOUMX010000094.1 GCA_029881275.1 Gammaproteobacteria bacterium
TATTTTCAGGTTGGTGATGGGTGCAATCTGGGTGATTTGTGCTGTTTTTTCTGGGGTATTTTTGGGTTGAACAGGGGGCATGCGATTACTAAGGCGGGTATATTCGTTGTTCATAAGGTGTTGATAAATAGTGGTATAGGCCAGTACGTTACTGACATATTCACGCGTTTCTGCGAATGGAATAGTTTCTATCCAGCGCACAGCAGCCATTTCTTCCGTTTCGGGTAGCCAGGTTTTGACTCTGTGCGGACCCGCATTGTAGGCGGCAGTCGCCAGAACAGGCTGGCTGTCGTGATTTTTCAGCATTTTGCTTAAATAACCGGTGCCAAGTTTAATGTTGGTATCTTCCTGCAGCAGGCTTTTTATACCGCGATAATGCACTTTCATGGATCTGGCAACAAAGCGGGCTGTACGGGGCTGTATCTGCATTAAACCTAATGCCCCTTGAGATGAGCGTGCATCAGCCATAAACGCGCTCTCACGCCGAATAATGGCATAAGTCAGGGCAGGTTCTATTTTGCTGCGTTGTGAATATTTAGCGACTTTTTCTTTTAGTGGTAATGGAAAGCGTAATTCAATGTCATCACGGTAATCGGTTTTACCCATTGTCACGATAGCTCTGTCATGCCAGCCCCAGTGCTGGGCGAGCTTTGATGCAATCAGCATGTCACGATTGCTGAGATTACTGGCTAATTGGTGCCATTCTCTTCTGGCATCTGTTATTTTGCCAACTTCGTAAAATTCCTTTGCCCTGATAATTTCAGGATAGTGTGAAAAGGTCGCAAGTTCGTAATTCTCAATGTCTAAAGGGCGGTTTTCAAAGGCGTAGGGTAAATCAAGACGGTCTGCAGCCAGAAATCCATAGTAACTACGACGGCCTGCAAGGTAGTGGTAAATGCCTTCAGCATCCAGTTTGTAGCCGAGTTGTTCATTGGCATAAGCCCACCAGAACTGCCAGCGTAAGTTAGATTGATCCTGTTCGGGGAGCGCTTCAATAGCATCGACCATCTGTTGCCAGTTGGCATGGCGAATATAGGTTCGGATAAGCCATTCATTAGTTTCAGTATCAGAATATTGAGCAGGTATCTGTGTCAGCCATTGATTGGCATCAGGATGATGACTACGAGCCATGGCCAGGCCTATTACTTTATATACAGAATATTTTTCGTTATCTGTGAAAGTGAATTGTTGATTTAAATCTGCCCAGAGATCGACTGCTTTATTGATGTCTTTTCGCGCCTGTCTTTTGATTGCGTGTATTTGAATGGTGCTGCTCATTGGGTGAAAAGAACTAAACAGTGTTTGGCTGGACGCCAGCTGAGGACTGCGATGGATTTTAATCCATTTATTTACCCATTTGCGGTCATCTGGTTGTAAGGCGTCGGCAAGGTGGCTAGCGAGTTGGGTGCGTCCTTTTGACATAGCCAGCTGGATTCTTTTCCAGGTCAGCTCAGTGGTCTGTAATCCGGCATCATTCCAGGCTGTAAATGCTTTATTGCAGGCTTTAGGCTGTGATTTAGCAGATAGCCAGAGGGGTTCAGTCAATTGAAGTGCCTTATCTTTTTGTCCAGTGTTAAGTAAGGCTGTCAGGTAGTGGCATTCCATGGTGATGCTGTTCTGATCCTGATAAAGATGCAAAAAATCATCCCAGCGTTTAGTACGAGCATAGTATTTGAGCAGGCCTGAGCGTAAACGTGAAGAAATTTGATTGTCACCAAATTGCTGAAAAAAATTATCAATCGTTTGTCTGGTCAGTTGGCCGGGATTTTTTCTCATTTCTTTGAAGCGCAGATATTGATACAGAGGGTAGTCTTCAAGTTGTGAAACTAATTGAGTATAAGTACGGTAATGTCCAGTGTTAAGAGCATGTTCAGCCTGTTTAAACAGACTGCGTTGTGAGGCCAGTTTATTATCGTCAGTCCCGTAAATATCAGAAATTTGCAGGGTATTTTTAGCGATCGGTAATGGAGAACTAATGCTGGTTTCAAGTGAAGTATTTAATCCGCTGGCCGAAATCATCCACAAACCCAGCCCAAAGCCAAGGCTTAATTTTAATGAGTGCAATGGCAGCCATTTCTGTGAGTGATCAGAAGAATTAGTCATATAGTTCTGGATGTTGAGATAGTTTGAAAGTTATTGCAATATCAATAGTTTAGTTGATGATTTTTGAAAATGTGTGAGAAGGTTCAAAATATATGTAAATTAGTACAGGTGGCAGTGCTGAATATTATTGAGTGTTAATTTTTAATAGATCCGTACTTTTCAACGAATTCAGAGGAGAGTAAGACCGCTCTTTTTTTATCTTCGGGAAGTAGTTTGTCATAAATGACCGATTTATTTTTGTAAGCATTTTTTACTCCCTGTGAGGCCGCTACATGGAACCATGCATAAGCCAGAGCTGAATCAGGCGCAATTCCTTTGCCTGTGAAATAGGCGACACCCAGATCCATTTGTGCATCCTTATGACCCTTTTTGGCCGCTTTAATAAATAAATCGACGCCTTTGTGGTAATCCATGAGTACACCGTAGCCATTAACGTACATTTTACCCAGGCTATATTGTGCACTTAGATTGTCCTGTTCTGCTGCTTGCGAATAATATTTGAAGGCCATAACTAAATCTTTTTCAGTTTCGATACCCTCTTTGTAAAAATCACCCAAATAATTTTGTGCATCAGCATCACCCTTGGATGCCAGTTTCTGAAAAAGTTCAAAGGCTTTTTTTGTGTTTTTAGGTTGCCCCAGGCCGTTGAAGTATATTCGCGCCAGATTAATCTGAGCATTGGTATGATCTTTGGCAGCGGCTTTTGTATACAGGTCAAATGCCTTGTTTAGATCCTGGTATATGCCGTTGCCATGCATATACATTTCAGCAAGTGCATTCTGCGCTTCCGTGTGATTATTATTGGCGGCCTTATCGTACCAGTAAGCTGCTTTTTGAAGGTTGATATTAACGTCAATGCCAGTGCTATAAATGGTGGCGACAGTATATTGTGATTCTGCATGTTCATTTCGTGCAGCCTTAAGCAGCCATTTAAGTGCCAGGGTAATATCTTTGTTAACAAGTTTACCAGTGTAGTAAATATGTCCAAGTTTACTTTGGGCTTCGGCGTGTTCCTGACTGGCAGCGCGTGTATACCAGAAGAGTGCGTGATCAATGTTTTTGCGCTCTCCCGTTTGGTCCAGAAAAAGGTTGCCTAGCTTTAATTGAGAATTAGCATGATTACTGGTTAATGCGTTAGGAAGCCATAGCATGATAGCGGTAGTAAGATCCTTTTTATCGTAAGCTGCTAATCCCTGTTTGTGAATTTCATCAGGATTAGGTTCTGATTTTTCATTTGCCGCAACAGAGGCATAGGAAAGGAAGGAGGATATTATTAACAGCAGTAACGAGGGAAGTAATCGCATATCATTTTATGTGCTCAACAGTGTTAATATAAAAATATAGTAAACAATGTGAGTACTGTAAACAATTTTAATGAATAAAAAGATGCTGGTTAGAGATCTGCATGTTCTTCAATGAACTGCCTGACGAATTGAAGTGGTTTTGCACCACTGAAGCGAGCAATTTCATTGCCGTACTGAAATAATATAATAGTGGGAAATCCTCTCACTTTGTAATGTCCCGCAATTTTCATATTGTCGCCATCATCGACTTCAATTTTGGCCAGGCATATCTGATCATCAAATTCTTTGATTGTTTTTTCCAGAATTGGTGCGATAACAAGGCAGGGAGAGCACCAGTCAGCCCATAAATCGACTAATATGGGTTTATCGTGAGACGCCTGAATAACTTTAGCATCAAAATTAGATAAGTCCGTTGAAAAAATACTGTTCATGTTTGAATATATGTAAGATTAGAAAATAAAAAAATTTAGTATTGTGAATTGTATATCAGTCTATGGGTTGTAATTCAATTGGCCATTCAGTTTCTGTTAAATCGAGTTTAGACTTTAAGTCATAAAGTGCGGCCTGAAGAGCCTCCTCGATAACAGGATGATAGAATGGCATGCGTAGAAGATCAAATACAGTTAAGTTCATCTCAATTGCCCAGCAGAGTAAATGGCCAAGATTTTCACCTTTAATGGATATCATAGAAGCGCCAAGCAGTTTTCCTGTGTGTTTATTTGCGTAGATACGAATAAGCCCCTTATTTTTGCCGATAATAAGAGCTCTTCCTACAGGAGCCAGTGAAATTTCACCAGTCGCAGTGGCATTCGGGTCAAGATCAGGTAATTGAGCACCAACTGTAACAATATTAGGGTCGCAAAAGATTATAGCCAGTCGTGTTTTACTTTTAAAAGACATGATTTGTTGTTGCATTGCGTTATAGCCTGCCACTCGCCCCTCAAAACCGGCTTCATGTAAAATGGCATTTGCCCCGGTAACGTCTCCGGCAATAAAAATATGGCTATTGCTCGTTTGCATCGTATTGGGATTGTAAACAGGAATGCCTTTAGTGGTAATTTTAATGCCGGAAGACTCGATATTAAGACGATCAAGATTAGGCTTTCGGCCGATGCTAATTAGAATTTTATCAACGATGACAGAATTGCTGCCAGCAGTAATATGTAACTGGTTATTTTCTAGTTCTGTGATTTCCGCGGTATGTCCAAGCCATAAAGGAAATTCCTTATTGAGAATATCAATGGCTGCATTGTTAATTTTATCATCAGTAATGCCGCCAATAATTTGGCCCTGGTCGATGCCAGTTACTTTAATGCCAAGGCGAGATAGCGACTGACCAATTTCCAGGCCAATGACGCCTAACCAAATAACGGCAACCGATTGAGGGAGATCCTCAAGTTCAAACAGAGAGTCTGTGGTAATAATATAATTACTGAATTTATTCCAGTTTGCAGGAATAATAGGACTTGAACCGGTAGCAATAATAATTTTTGATGCGGTAATAGTTTGGCCATCGTCCGTGAGAAGTGTATGGCTGTCAACAAAATGCGCATTGGATTCAATTAAATGCTGTTCATCAAGTTGGTCTGTAGAGTGACCTAAAGTTCTATCAACAAAGGTATCGCGTAAATCCTGAACATGTTCCATGGCATTAGCAATATTCAATTGTAAAAGATCTTTGCCTTCGATGCCTTCTCGGGGAAATATTGATTTACGGTGAAAATCCTCTGCAATTTGAATCAGGACTTTTGAAGGCATACAACCAACGCGTGCGCAGGTGGTGCCGAGTTCGCCGCCATCAATAAGTACATAGTTATCGGTGAAGCGTTTGATCTGCCCCAGGGCGTAAAGTCCGGCGCTGCCCGCGCCAATAATAGCAACATCTACCTGATGATTCATAACTAAAGTCTCTTTGGTAAGCTATATTAATTAAATAGTAAATTGAGAATAATTGAAAGTCATTAATGCATGTTATTTTAAACTGGCGCGCAATTTGGCTTCGACCAGAGTTTTATTAATTAACTGCCTGTTAATGATAGTTGGATATAGTCTGTGAAAACGAAAGACATCGGCAGGTTGATATTGAGCGGCATTTTCAAGAGCGAGCCGGGTTTCATAGGTAATGTTATGGAGTGTTAAGAGTCGGGGTGCTAACCAATGGTTGTAGTCATGTAATAATAATTCATAATCAGGGTTGTCAGGCTGATTTATAATAAGTAATTCGGGAAATTTAATTGAAGGTAGTACACGATCATATAGTTGTTGTTTAATGTTCTGGCCCTGCAGGCCTGTACCAGAGCCATCATGATTACGGTGAAACCATTGTGCACACAGAGGCTGGCAAGAAAGGTTGTTAATATATGTTTCAAGTAGTGTAAAAGGGTTTCTGTTATAGGTATTGGATGAGGTTGTGAATTCTGATTCGCTGCCAGAGCGAGAGCGCCAACGCTTAATTTGTTGTGTTTCAGATATAAGTTCTTTGCTGATGCTGGTTGCAAGTAGCGCTATGGGTAAATAATTGTTGTTGTCCAGTAACCAGTATTCATATGTGTCCTCAGCGGGAAAGGGGATGCTATCAATGCTGGAAATTATTTCTGTAATTAGATTTTTATGAATGCTATTTTCAGAAGGTACATCCAGGGTTGGATCAATAGGAAATCTGGATAGCCCGGTAATGTCATTCCATGTTCCATAAATAATATAACGGCGATGAATATCGGAGTTGGTGTTAATATTCCATTGCTGTTGGTGAGATTCGCAAATGGTTTGTATTTGCCAGTTTTTTCCATCAATTGATAGAGCGCGTGCAAAAGGTGTGTTAATAATTTGAATATTACCGGTGAAAGGTAACAATTGTCTGGCGCTGTATTTCTGGGAAGTAAATATATTCAAGATGGAAATTAATAATGAGTGATAATAAGTTCATTATTGTGGCGGACAATATCGCCAGTATGAGTTTTGAAAATGCCGTTACGTTTATCTTTGTAATATAGTTTTAACGTTTCAGTAATGACAGGGAATGCCATTTCAGACCATGGGATAGTGTTTTCATTAAAAAAATTAACATCGAGACTTTCGGCCCCTGGGCTGGCATGACCATTATTAATATCGCCTCGGTAGATCATGTATACCTGAGAAATGTGTGGGATGCTAAAAACACAGAAAAGAGAAAGATTTGATAAATCAGCGTTAGCTTCTTCTCTGGATTCGCGTAAAGCGCCTTCAATTGTGGTTTCATTATTTTCCATAAAACCAGCTGGTAATGTCCATAGACCATGTCTTGGTTCGATCGCACGTTTACACAGTAGTATTTTGTTATCCCATTCAGGAATGGTGCCGGTTATAATTTTTGGGTTTTGGTAGTGTATGGTGTCACATTGTTGACATACGTGACGGTGAAGAGAATCGCCATCAGGAATGGTGTAAATTAGGCTTGATCCGCAATGGCTACAATAGTTCATAATGAAGTGCTAAATTGTCTTAGTGTAAGTGTATCGCCGCGCTGGGTAAATTCCAGGTGTTTTAAAAAGCTCATGCCAAGTAATATGATTTCTTCATCGGTGTTAGGGTTTATTGTGGCACGGATATTTTCAAGCTGTATATCTTTTATTGCAATAGAATCAATTGTAGTCGAATACACAATGGCATTACCATTGGCGGTGATGTAAGTCATGGCTGTGCCCCTGGTCAGGCCGAGCTGATTGGCGATGGATTCAGGTATAGAGACGTCAGTGGCGCCCGTATCAAGCATAAAAACAACCTCGTGATTGTTTATAGTGCCACTGGTTATATAGTGACCGAGTCGATTGCGATTTAGAGTGAGTTCGCGGCTACCATCTGCGTATTGGCTTGATAACGGATTTTTATTAGGGTTAATCTGTTTATCAAGTATAATGTTAAACATATAAGAAAGCAGGGCAAGCAAAACAAGCCACATAAGGAAGAATAATTTGCCGGCAATCTTTTTTTCGGGGTTAATATCATTCATATTTTGTTCATATTAATCTGCTAAAAGCCGAACATCAATAAACATAATTCTACTATATAGATTTGATTTATTATTTAGGGTGCAAAGATGGATAATCAATTGTCGACTGAAGAAATTGAATTTGAAGAATTGGTCTTGCGTGAAAGCATTGTAGGCGCAACAGGGCTAAATGAAAGAAGTATCGAAATTGGAATAAAAGGTGATCCGTCACTCAGGGAAACATCCCTTGAGAGAAAGAAATACGAAAGTCCGGTAGATAAGGTTATGTCGCAGCTGGTTGTTAATATTGAGGATTTGCTGTTAAACAGAAGTACATACAGGGTTTTTATTGGCTTTAATAGTGGTGAGATCAGAACCCATTCCATTTTTGATCCTTTGCGCCAGGAAATTCATGCGGCTGAAAAACTGGCTGATCAGTCATACATTAACAGGCAGTTTCCGTTAATTAGTTATGCAGACAAGATTCAGGGGATGCGTGATATCTACGAGGGCATACAGAAAAGTAAAATGTTTGAATCAGTGCCATCATACTGGAAGAATATTTTTATAAAAAGACATAAATCATGGGAGCCTATGCTGGAGTCTGAAATTAAGACAATAATGCAATCCATGAAAGTAATGAGAGCCCTGCCTGATTTTTATTTAAGAAATATCACCATATGTATTGTTCAGGATCTGGTGAGAATGCAGTTTAATTGTGATGGTACACAGATTATAAGTGCAGAAAATTATCAGAAGTTTTTAGAGCAAAATATTCCTAATCCAGAATAACGACATTAATCCTTAAAAAGCTCGGATTCATCGAATGTGTTTTCATCGTCAGGTGGATTGCCATCATAAACCATGTACTTACGACGCTGCAGATACGCTTCTCTGACGAAGATGTATCGATCCAGCGCTGCTTCATCAAGAATTTTTTCGGCTTTCAGGAGTTGAGCACGAGTATCAATGGCTTTAGTAAGTGTAAGACCCCAGACTGCATTTTCATTTTCACGGCGTGGCGCGGGAAAAGATTCATGAATTTCATTATAGATAGGGTCAAAATAAATTGAATCTACTGCCAGTCCTGATGTGTCACGGATAGTGCTGGGTCCTAAAAAGGGCAGTACAAAATAAGGGCCTGCGGGCATGCCCCAGTAGCCCAGAGTCTGGCCAAAGTCTTCATTATTCTTTTTAAGACCAATATCTGTAGCCCAGTCAATCAGGCCAAATAAGCCGAGTGTGCTGTTAATAATGATGCGCCCTGCATCTGACGCAGCTTTAGAAAGTTTGAACTGAAATAGATTATTGGTTAATACCAGTACATCATCAAGATTGCTGAAAAAGTTACTCACGCCTTTTTGAGCAGGAGAAGGCATTACGAAATCGTAGCCTTTTGCAACCGGTTTTAGAATATATTGATCAAGATTATCATTGAAGCTGAACATTGCTCTATTGTAGCTTTCGAAGGGATCATTAGGATCGGCGGTTGTATTGCTGGTAGAACAGCCTGTTAGCAGAAGTAAAGCAAATAATAGAGACAGTGTTCGAGAAGCCAGAGATAGTATCATTATTAGTATTTAGTTATGGTGATAACATTATAAATATGAGAGAAATTATATACTAGTGGCCTGATGCTAGCCATATCGAAGGCGATATTCTGCAGGCTGGCTATAATCTAACTAGTTACTTAATGAAAGGCCGACTGGTGTTTTATTACAGCTTTAGAATATTGAAGATGGCTGGGTTATGGGTGGACTTTGTCCTGTTGACCATCATTATGTATGCTTTGTCATGGTTGCCTGGGAATTTTCTTGGCCACTGGTACTTCAGGATGTTTCGTGTCTGGTGTCGTTCATTTGTGCGTGCACTGGATGTCGATCTTAAATTACATCAAAAAAATCTAAAACCTGTACCAGATCAGTATATCCTGATAGCTAATCACCCATCAGCATTTGAAGATATTGGTATTCCGGCGTTGTTTCAAGTTTATTCATTGGCAAAGAATGAGGTGAGAAAATGGTGGATTGTGGGTCGTATTTCACAGGCGGCAGGGACACTTTACGTTAAACGAGAATCAAAAGATTCCAGGCATCAGGCGGCAGATGAAATCAGGCGGGAGCTGGAGAAGGGCAAGAATATAGCCATTTACCCTGAAGGTGGTTGCAAAGGCAAAAGAATATTTGAATCCTTCAGGTATGGCGCATTCGATGTGTCACTAAAAACAGGAATACCTGTCTTGCCGGTTTTCTTGCATTATGAGGCGCAGGATGATTTTGAATGGCGATCGCCACATACATTGATAGATAAACTCATGCATTTTTTGAATACAAAAAATAATACAGCAAATTATTATGTATTTGATGCTATTAATCCTGAGCAATTTAATAATAAAGAAGAATATACTGATTATGTCTGGCGTCTTTATAATCAGTGGCAAAAAAAATATCTTGAATAAGAAAAAACTCTCATGGCAATAAAAAAGCTTCAGGATACAGATGCATTATTGCTATATAAAGTTGGCCCGGTATTTTGTTGTTCACCTACATTGACGGTGGAGGCGGTTATTCTTCCGCCAAAATTAACTCATGCACCAGGGTATAGCGAGGCTGAGCCGGGCGTATTTAAGCACAGCTGCGGTATAGTTCATGTAGTGGATTTGCGTAAGCGTTTTGGAGTAGATCATGACAAATGGCATGTGCCGGGTAAAATAATTATAGTAGAAGTGGAAGGTGGCTATGCAGGATTCTGGGTGGATGAGATTATTGATGTTATTCATTTTCCGGAGAAAGGCTGGTCTAATGTGCCTGCCTGTATTCCACGTGATGTGTTTAAGCGTACCTTGCTGCTAAATAAAATTATTCAGTTGTATTGTGATTTTGAGTCGTTATTCAAGTTTAAAGAAACAGGATATTTGCGTGAATATATAGCAAGTCTTGTATCGTCAAATAATGTTAATAATAAAAACAATAAAGTTACAGAAAGGCTTGTAGCGTCTGGCGCTGTGAATAATAAAGTTGAAACTGCGTTGGCTTCTGCTAAAACTCCAGAGTTAATAAAAGCAGCATTAACGCAGCCAGAAAATAAGACGTCACCAATAGCATCTAATGAGCTGTCTGATTTATCAAGGTCACATGTCATGCCATTGCGTGTGCGCCATGAAAAAAAACTCTATAAAAATACTCAGGCAGTTCCGGTGCGTGACCGTTCAAATAAAGAAAATAATCCTTTAAAACTGGATGATCAGGCTCAACTGTATGGCCATCGTCAGAGCCGGGAAAT
>JAOUMX010000214.1 GCA_029881275.1 Gammaproteobacteria bacterium
ATGGTGGTGAGTTGCAGCGTCTGGGTGAAAAACTCATGGCTGATCTGCCGCAATTGTTTTCCAGTTATCGGCCTGTGGCTTCGATGCTGCATGGGGATTTATGGGGCGGAAATCTTGCCGGCCTGGCCGATGGTACACCGGTAATTTATGATCCGGCATTTTATTATGGCGACCGCGAAGCGGATCTCGCCATGACCCAGTTATTTGGTGGTTTTGGTCAGCGTTTTTATGATGTTTATAACGAAGCCTGGCCAGTGGATACTGGATACCGCGTGCGCAAAACTTTTTATAATGCGTATCACATTATTAATCATCTGAATATGTTTGGTGGTGGTTATCATGGTCAGGCAATTGCCATGATTGAACAGGTGTTAGCTGAAATTTAATGAACCCGTTGCAGCATTATGATGTGATTATTATTGGTGCCGGTGCTGCAGGTTTGATGTGTGCCATGACAGCGGCACAACGCGGACGTCGAGTTCTGGTTTTAGATCATGCCAATAAAGTGGGTAAAAAGATTTTAATGTCCGGTGGTGGCCGTTGTAATTTTACCAATTTATATGCCGGTCCTGAAAATTATATTTCATCCAATCCGCATTTTTGCAAGTCTGCATTGAAACGTTACACGCCCTATGATTTTTTAAGTCTGGTAGAAAAAAACAGGATTGAATATGTAAGCAAAGATGAAGGTCAGCTGTTTTGTTTGCATAAGGCAAAAGATATTCTGGATATGTTGTTAAAAGAATGTGCAGCTGCCGGTGTGATAATAAAAACACGATGTTCAGTTAATAAAATAACAAAAGATCAACAATTCGAATTGCAAACGTCTGACGGGAAAATGCGGGCAGATTCGCTGGTGATTGCCAGCGGTGGTTTGTCTATTCCAACCCTGGGGGCAACCGGGTTTGGTTATGATGTGGCGCGACAGTTTGGTTTAAATGTGCTGGCGCAGCGTGCCGCACTGGTGCCGTTTACATTACAGAAGCCCTTGCGCGAACAGCTTGGTGATTTATCTGGATTGTCCGTGCCGGTTGCCATCAGCTGTGGCCGAATAACGATAAATGAAGCCTTGTTATTTACTCATCGGGGCTTGAGTGGTCCTGCTGTATTACAGATTTCGTCTTACTGGAAACCGGGTGATAGCATCGCTATTAATTTGTTACCGGATCTGAATGTGGAAAAATTTTTACAGGAGATGAAACAGCAGCATCCAAAAATGGAATTAAAAAATGTCCTGGCTGAAAAGTTACCCAGGCGACTGGCACAAAAAATCTGTCAGTTATGGGCGCTGGATTGTCCAATGCAGCAGCTAACTGAAAAGGATATTCTGTTGCTGGCAGACAGAATGAGTCACTGGCAGATCAAGCCGTCCGGTACCGAGGGCTACAGAACCGCGGAGGTAACGCTGGGAGGTGTCGATACCGATGAGCTGTCATCAAAAACCATGGCCGCCCGGAATATAGCCGGACTCTATTTTATTGGAGAAGTGGTGGATGTTACCGGTCAGCTGGGCGGCTACAATTTCCAGTGGGCCTGGTCATCGGGCTGGGCGGCTGGCCAGTCAGTTTAGCTAACTGTTTGATTTGTAAGAGTCTTATCCCCTGCGCTTTGTCTGACAGGCGGCCTTAAAAAGTATTTAATAATATGTTAATATACGCAGCCATTTTAGTGGTGCGTGAAAGTGTCTCATCCCTCCAGAGCGACTTTCCGATCATGTTGATTAGGTGTTATTTAGGGAGTCGTTATGACTACAGGTATGAAATTAAAGCAGTTTTTATTGCACGCTAAACGTACCGGCGTTGAACTGCCGTTTGATCTGATAGAGTTGATTCACGAAGTCAGTATCACGTGTAAAGAGATTGCAGCGACAGTCAGTCGCGGTGAGTTATCCGGTGTACTGGGTGTGGCCGGTTCCGAGAATGTTCAGGGAGAAACCCAGAAAGAACTGGATATTATTACCAATGACATCATGGTTGAGCACATGAAAGTCAGTGGTCTGGTTGCGGGTATGGGGTCTGAGGAAGTTGATGATCCGATATCTGTGCCGGCTCAGGAACGTGGTGAATATATTTTATTATTCGATCCCCTGGATGGTTCTTCCAATATCGACGTTAATATTTCTGTTGGTACTATTTTTTCTGTATTGAAAGCCCCCATGGGTTGTCGTGCAGAGCCTTCACTAAATGATTATCATCAGAAGGGAACACAACAGCGTGCTGCAGGATTTGTGGTTTACGGTCCTTCAACTGTGCTGGTGTTGACCACCGGTCAGGGTGTGAATATGTTTACTCTGGATAACAGTATTGGTGAATTCGTGCTCACCAAAGAAGGCGTTGAAATTCCGGAAGATACCAAAGAGTTTGCTATTAATCTTTCCAACAAGCGCTTCTGGGAAGAGCCGATGCAGCAATATATTGAAGACTGTTTGCAGGGTGAAAAAGGCCCATTGGGCAAACGTTATAACATGCGTTGGGTCGCCTCGATGGTTGCCGAAGTGTTTCGTATTCTGGTGCGTGGCGGTATTTTCATGTACCCCTATGATAATCGTGATCCCTCCAAAGCCGGTAAATTACGTTTGATGTATGAAGCCAATCCAATGAGTTTTATTATTGAGCAGGCCGGTGGCATGAGTTCCACTGGACATGAGCGTATTATGGATGTTGAAGCAAAAGATTTGCATCAACGTGTGCCGGTTATTCTGGGTTCGCGTAACGAGGTTGCCAAGGTGGTTGAGTATCATTTGAAGGATGAAGATGCGGCGTAAGTTGCA
>JAOUMX010000007.1 GCA_029881275.1 Gammaproteobacteria bacterium
ATTAATACTATGAAAAACAAAAGCTTATCATTAGTAGTACTGTGTACCTCACTCACAGGTTTTGCTCAAAGCTCATTCGCCACCAATGGTTATCAGTTGATTGGTATCGGTAGTTACCAGAAAGGTCTGGCCGGTGCTGTTACAGCGAACCCTGGCTCTGCGATGACAGCCATCACCAATCCGGCCGGTATGGCACGCATTGGCAAACGCGCCGATTTCAGTATGGAAATGTTTATGCCTGACCGACATGTGGATTTTTCATCTATGGGCGGCGAGAAAAACGACAGTGAAGCCACCCAGTATGGTGTACCGGCTCTGGGCTGGTCAGCCCCTGTTGATGATGGAAGCGAAGTTTATTTTGGTGGTGGCATATACGGCACTTCAGGACTGGGCACCGATTACCCTTTAACCCGGTATGCTGGGCCAGGTGTTTTAGGCCCTGATCCAGTTCATTTTGAAGGTTATTCTTCACTACAATTCTGGCAAATGGCACCGACCCTGGCCTGGAATGTGGACAAAAAATTAAGCCTGGGCGTTTCATTAAATATTGATTACCAGTCCATTTCATTAAGACAGGCATATATTAACGGCACCACTAATACCAAAATGGTCAATCTGGATCTCAGTCGAACTGCACAATCCTTTGGTTTTGGTTTAACACTGGGTGCCTTATATGACATTAACGATCAGCTCACTGTGGGTGCCAGCTATAAAAGCAAGCAACAGTTTAGCGACATGAAATACCAGCTCTCAGACAATGATATTATGGGTGCAAACAACATGATACCCATTAGCGGATGCCCTCTTACTCCTGTAGGACCCATTGAGATCGCAAACTGTCCCGCAGGCACTTACTCACTGGAACTGGATTTCCCTGAACTGATATCGGTGGGCATCGCCTACAACCCTGTGAAGCAACTGACTTTGTCATTAGATGTGAAACTGATCAAATGGTCAGATACTTTAGATGTCCTGAAAATTTCAGGCCCCAATGGTATGACCTTAAATATGGATGCCGGCTGGGATGATCAGACCATTATTGCAGTGGGCGTTAATTATGCGGTGACTGAAAAATTCAATTTACGTGCCGGATTCAATCAGTCTGATGCCCCGATCAAAAATGCCAATACGGATAACAACTATATTTTACCGGCTATTACCACAACACATTTTGCTTTTGGCGGCGATTACCACTTAAGCAAATACTGGGAGCTGGGTTTTCATGCCTCTAAAGCACAGGATGAAACACTAACTTCACCGGCTACGGGCGCAAAAATTGGCTTAGGTATCACCACTGTGGGTATCAACATTGGCTTCCACTTCTAAATAAAAAAAGGCCCGATTAACGGGCCTTTTTTATATTAATTTTTTATTGCATTTTTATTCATGGCCAGGCGATTGCGCCTTTTGAAAATGCAATTTGCTGAATAACTTTATCATCAGGATAAGTTTCAGCTGCCATTTGCAAATAACTTTGCCATTCAGAAAAAAGTGACGCCAGTTCAGGGTCAGCACCATGACAACCCAGCACAGTTATCACAGCATCACCAATTTTCCAGGGCCCTTCACCCTTATATTCACCTTCAACTAAATGAATCGCCGAATCATCTGACTGATGCCAGAACACATCAAAAAACAAAAGCCCCTGAGGATGTTGAAAATATTCCGCCATGATACGTTTTTCACCATCAGAAAAACGTATCATTAATGGCGACTTCATGGAAAACAGATCAGGCATAATTATTTAAGATCCCTCAACTTTTTTCGAGATGACACAGTGTTTTTCTTCAGCCTTAAGACTTAGAACTCAAGACTTACAACCGTATATCTATATCCTGCATTTCATAATCAGAATTAACCATGACTTCCTGAACCGTCGGAAATTTGTTCAAAATATATGCCGACATTAAATACAGCATACGTTTATTTTCTGCATGCATGGCATTAACAAGATTATTAGCGGCAAGCTGACAACGTTGTTCATCAGAAGGGTTATCAATCCAGAAGCGCCCCATCTGAATACCATTATCAAAATCTTTATCCATATCATTCATAATGGGCGCCAGCTCAGTCATCAAACCATCAGGCACATCCAGCTGAAAATATTCCTGATCAATATTTATATTTAAAATCATTGCAGTACAACACCTTAATCATAGACAATGGGCATTATATCAGATGCTTGCGCAATAAAACCCTGAACAGCACCGGGAGACACTATGCTGCTATCCATTCCTAATGTACTCAATCAGCAACAATTAAAAACGGTTCATCAGCTGATCGAATCTTCACGTTTTATTGATGGCCGCTTAAGTGCTGGCGTAACCGCTCGCAAAGTCAAAAACAATGAAGAAATCCCACAGGATGCTCAAAGCATTAATCAACTGAATAATATCGTAATGAATGCCTTGTATAATCATCCCGTCTATCAGGCAGCGGTTTTTCCTCACCGTGTCGCAACCCCCTTTTATGCCCGTTATACTCCGGGTAAGGCCTATGGTGACCATGTTGATGACCCCATCATGGGACCGATAGGTGGACGTTATCGTACCGATGTTTCAACCACTGTTTTCCTATCCGACCCGAATGATTACGAAGGCGGCGAAACCGTTATTCGCACCCAGTTTGGCGATAGAAAAGTCAAACTCGCAGCCGGTGATGCCATTACCTATCCATCGGGCAGCCTGCATCATGTTGCTGAAGTAACTTCAGGCACACGCCTGGTCGCGGTTACCTGGGCACAGAGCATGATTCGTGAACCGGAAAAACGTGAATTGCTGTATAACCTGCATAAAACTCGTGAATCGTTACAGAAAAAATACCCTGACGATGATGAAGTCGTGAAGATTGATCACACCTACATCAATCTGGTGCGCATGTGGACAGAGATTTAAAAGCTATCTACCGCTAAGACATAAAACAATAAAAGCAAAAGTACGTAAAAATTAGGAATTTTGTTCAAGACCAAGGCATAAACGGTTTTTTTAAACCGGAGTTAACAAGTCGTTAATGAGGATTTAAAAATAACCGTTTTAACGCAGGGATTGGACAAAATAACAATTTTTAAATAAAAAAGGCCGCTCTATTGAGCGGCCTTTTTAGATTATCAGCTTAAGAAAAAATCTTAACGCTTAGAACCTTTATCAGCATGTGCAGCATCAACCAGTTGCATTGCCTTTTCATTAAATGTCTGACGGTAACCGTCTAATACGTGACCTGCTTCAGGAGTGAAGTAGTTTTTAGCATCGAAGCCGTTTTTGTGCTCTTCTTCGATGAATTTTTTCTGCATATCCAGCAGTTCTTTAATCAGTGTATTTCTATCGCTCATGCCTTCACCTCATGAAGTCTGTATTTATTCCGGCTGATCATTCGACCAAAGTGGGCGAATTATAGCCGAAACCGAATCCCATTGCCTCTACCCCAATGGGAATAGAGTGCAATATTTAAAAAAGCAGCTTAATAGCCGCCTTTACGCGTACTCTTTGGGCAACCACCAATTTTCAGGCCCTGCTTGGAAGGCATGCCGGGGAACATTTCATACATTTCTTTAGAAGAAACCTTACGACCCCAGATTTTACCCATTTCTTTCATAATGCTACGCTCATTGGGCTCATTACCACCCAGTGTTTCTTCACGTACATATTTAACAACATCCCAGTGCTCCTGGGTTGGCTCAATACCTTCTTCTTTGAAGATTTCTGCCGCAATTTCTTCATTCCAGTCACCAGAATTTACCAGGTAACCTTCTTCTGTTCTTTCAACTGACTCAAGTGCCATGATATTGCCTCTAGATTCAATTTATTAATCAAAAATTTAGGGCGCCTACTTTCCCACAATTTCCCTGTGATGTCACTTATCCCTTTAGTTATAGATAGCGACTATCTCAGGTACCACTAAAATGGGATTTTTCAGACATGTCACCCACCGGTTTTATACCTTTATGCGGTATAAACAAACCAAATCCCATTTTACGGCCTGCTCCAAGCCCCTTGTGCTGCAGGGTAAAGGCATCTTTTGGATCCAGATCGGCAACCATCAGACTAATGGTTTTTACCTTGCCTTCCGGTAATCTAAACTCATGATCAATTCCACAGAGTACTTTTTTAACGGAAATATCATAAGAACGCATTTCATTAACAACTCTTTCCAGGAATAAATCTTCCGTTTCATCCTGTTCAACCTGAATATAACGCGCAAACAGCGTTCCCATGGTTGTCAGGGGTTTAATCTGGGATTTGCCGACGGATACTCTGTATCCACCAACATCCAGCACCTGGCCCGTGAGAATCTGAGTATCTGCAATTCTTTCCCTCGGCACACGAAGTTGCATTCGCGCCCTGTGCGACAAATAAATAAAATCCTCATCACCCGATTCTTCCGGACGCACCCAGCCGTTACCACTGGAAGCTCCATGAATCAAATGCACACCGGCATCTTCTTCATCCATTAACCAGGGCAAAGCAGATGACAATGCAACCGATAAATCATAGGCATGATCCAGGCCGATTTTCTTACAATCTATATTGAATGACAGATCAACGATAGTATCCGGAAGCTGAAATTCATACTTATCATCTTCTTCGTGCCAGAACAAACTCATAAAACTAAATTCTCTTAAAATTCATCAACTTAAATTACCTATAAGGTGATGTAAATGCATTTTCCAGCTCGACTTCCCAGTTAGTCGGCGTATCCGAGAAAGGCGGCTTTACATCAATCTGAAACAACATGGCTCCTTTACGAGCGCGTTCTTTCAAGGCCTCTTTCACATCTTCAAAACTGTTTAACTCATGCTCCTGCATGAGAACCTCACTTAAATAAAGCATGCTTACCATCCATCTAACGTATTCAAACAACACATCAGCAAACATCAGGTATTTGCTACACGATCATAATATCGCGCCCTGTATAACAGTCGCTTATGAACTGCATCATCTTCAAAACCTGTGCGATTGTGCAAAATATTGTTACAAATTATACCTTCGCCCGTATTGAGTCTATGCGTAAAAACATAAGGGTTATCTGGGGTCAATAAAGAATTTATAAAGGCCACAGCCTCTCGGGTAATGGCATTATTTGCCCATTCGATATTTCGGGTGCGGGCAGTATAGCGCATATGTAATCGCGCAGGGGTTCCAGCAACTGAGAATACCGGTCCGGATTGCGCCCCCCTTATTTCCTCACCATCCTCAATATTAGGCGGTATTGTCATTGCCTCTGCGTTCATTAACGCACTGATATAACTGGGGTTTTCATCACGTAACTGGATATAGGCTATTTCATGATCCAGCAACAGATTTTCTCCTCCTGTGGCCGCAGGGTGAGCACAGTGCATGACAATCGCTCTTATTTGCTCAGTTAACGGATTATAATAACCATCGGTATGCCAGCTAAGACGACGGTTAGTATAAGGAATATAACCACTGTGCCGGCCGGTTTCCACCACCTGAAGAGAAGTAATGTTATCGTCATCGGCACATAAATTACCATCCAGCCTGTTCAGGCCCAGTTGCTGTCCCAGCTGTCGAACAAAATCTTTATCAACCTCATCTGCCCGCAGAACTCGATAAATAGCCAGATTAGTTTTAGCAATAACTGCAGTTAACTGCTGAACTTCTGCGGCAGAAATTGATAGCCCCTGCAAGGGAATCATCAACGCCTGGCTATCCTGCGGATAATCTGCCAGCTTTTGTTGCCGCCAGGACTGATACGCTTGCTCATTAGTCAATACAAATGGATTACTCACTAAATATTATCTCAACCTGTTTATGACACTATATATAAGTGTAAATTGAATCCCATGGATTTAACCCGGAAACTTAAATGGTTATGGCGCAAAACAATAGCATAAACATTACAACCATTTATGGTCATATTAGTAACCTTTTAAGTCATTTAATGATATATTATTGCGCCTCAGTTTCGATGTGGCTTATGGTGCATTTTGCCATGCAGTACGTATATCCCATTAGGGATATGCAGATGACTTGCTCCCCCCCCATGGGTAGGATGTTCTGCTTGCAAGACTCGCCATAGACTACCCGCACTGAGATGAGGGTGTTTTTTTGAAATCATTCTCAATAAGTTTTTAACCGTATGACCCCGGTCATACATAATTAAGTTAGGGTACAGGCGCTTACAGCTCCCCCCTAGAATAAAAACCTGTCGTCCCTACTACGGAGATCGCCATGGCAGCAAATAAGATCTATGAAACACCGATGCTGGATGTACTGGAAGAAGGTCCTTGGCCAAGCTTCATTTCTGGTATCAAAAATCTACGTGATAACCACGAGAGCCAATTCATCAACGATATTACTAGCTCACTGTTAGGTCAGCTGGAACATTCTTATGAAACACGTAAAGGTTACTGGAAAGGCGGCACCGTTTCAGTATTCGGTTACGGTGGCGGTATCATTCCACGTTTCTCTGAAGTAGCTAAAGCTTTCCCAGAGTCTAAAGAATTCCACACATTGCGTGTACAGCCTACTCCAGGCAACTACTATACAACTGATATGCTGAACCAACTGGCTGATAGCTGGGAGAAAAACGGTTCAGGTCTGGTTACCTTCCACGGTCAGACTGGTAACATCATGTTCATTGGTACGACTACTGAAAAGACTCAGACATTCTTTGATGAAATCAATGAATATGGCTGGGACTTAGGTGGTGCAGGTCCATGTGTACGTACAGCAATGTCATGTGTTGGTGCAGCACGTTGCGAAATGTCTTGCACAAACGAGCATGCAGCACAACGCTGGTTAGTGAACAACTTCACTGATGACGTTCATCGTCCAGCTCTGCCTTACAAATTCAAATTCAAAATCTCTGGTTGTCCTAACGATTGTCAGAATGCTATTGAGCGTGCTGACTTTGCTGTTATCGGTACATGGCGCGATGATATGCGTGTTGACCAGACTGAATTCAAAAACTACGTTGCAGCTAAAGGTCGTCAATACATTATTGATAACGTAATTACTCGTTGCCCGACTCAGGCTCTGGCTCTGAATGACGACGACACCATTGCTGTTGATAATCGTAACTGTGTTCGTTGTATGCACTGCATCAACGTAATGCCTAAAGCACTGCGCACAGGTACAGATAAAGGCGTAACGATTCTTATCGGTGGTAAACGTACACTGAAAATCGGTGACCTGATGGGTACAGTTGTTGTGCCATTCAAGAAACTGGATACACGTGAAGATTACGAGTCACTGGTTGAAATGGCTGAAGAAATCATTGATTTCTGGGCTGAAAACGGTCTTGAGCATGAGCGTTGTGGTGAAATGATCGAACGTATCGGTCTGGTTAACTTCCTGGAAGGCCTCGATATCGATGTTGATCCAAATATGGTTAGCAGCACACGTCAAAGCTCTTACGTTCGTATGGATGGATGGGACGACGAAGCTGTTAAATGGTTTGAGCGTAAAGCTGAAGCCTAAGCTGTCATTCTGGTAATTAAGACGCCGTGGAGAAAATCTCCACGGTTATTTTAAAGTTAACAATATATAACTTGAGGAAATAATCATGGCAATGGCAGATATGCGTCCGCCCATAGAGTCTGGATGTCCAGACGGTTTCCAGTACATGCATCCTACGATGCGTCGTAACTTCGGTCAGTGGAAATATCATACTGATCCACGTCCTGGTGTTCTGTGCCACGTTGCTGAAAGCGGTGAGAAAATTTTCACTGTTAAAGCCGGTACACAGCGTATCCTTGACCTGTTCACTCTGCGTAAACTGACTAAAATCGGTGATGAATTCGCAGACGGTTACATCCGTTTCACTATTCGTTCTAACATTGAGTTCAATGTTGCTGATGAAGCTAAAGTTGAGCCTTTAATCAAAGCGCTTGAAGATGCTGGTTTCATCGTTGGCGGTACCAAGAACTCCGTAACAACTCTGTCTCATACACAGGGCTGGTTACATTGTGATATTCCAGGCACTGACGCATCAGGCGTTGTTAAATCTATGATGGATGAACTGATTGACGAGTTCAAATCATGGAACATGCCTAACCGTGTTCATTTGACAACTTCTTGCTGTCAGATCAACTGTGGTGGTCAGGGCGATATCGCAATCAACGTTCAGCACACCAAGCCACCTAAGATTGACCACAGTCTGGTATCTAACGTTTGTGAACGTCCTTCTGTTGTTGCACGTTGCCCTGTTGCTGCGATTCGTCCTGCACTGGTTGACGGCAAACCATCTCTGGAAGTTGATGAGAAGAAATGTATCTGTTGTGGTGCATGTTTCCCTCCTTGTCCTCCAATGATGATCAACGATGCAGAACACACTAAACTGGCAGTATGGGTTGGTGGTAATCACTCAAATGCACGTGGTAAACCTACATTCCAGAAACTGGTTGCATCAGGTATTCCAAATAATCCTCCACGCTGGCCAGAAGCCACTGCCATCGTTAAGCAAATTCTGAAGTGCTACAAAGAAGATGCGCGTGATTGGGAACGTGTTGGTGAATGGGTTGAGCGTATCGGCTGGCCTCGTTTCTTTGAACTGACTGGTCTGCCATTTACCAAGTACCACATTGATAACTGGCGTGGTGCTCGTGCAAGCCTGAATGCTTCTACTCATATCCGCTTCTAACTGGTGATTATGATATGAAATATGGCTTATTAATTAATGAAGGCCCCTACCAGCATCAAGCGGTAGATAGCGCATATCAGTTTGCAAAAGCTGCTATCGCTAAAGGCCACGAGGTTTTCCGCGTATTTTTCTACCACGACGGTGTAAATACTGCGACTGACTTTGCTGTTCCACCGCAGGATGATCGTAATATCACCGCGAACTGGATCAAACTGGCAGAAGAAAACAATATCGATATGGTTGTTTGTATTGCTGCGGCTCAACGCCGCGGCCTGCTTGATGCAAACGAGGCAGAACGTCAGGGAAAGCGTGGCGATAATATCGCTCCTACTTTCCGTATTTCAGGACTGGGTCAGTTAGTTGAAGCCGGTATTGAATGTGATCGTCTGTTAACTTTTGGTGACTAATTAAAGGGTATAAATATGTCTGAACCTTGGGAAGATGATGTTGAAGGTCCGGTAAAGAAATTTATGTTCATTAACCGGAAATCTCCTTACGGCACAGTTTACGCTCTTGAGTCACTTGAAGTTGTATTGATTACAGCAGCATTTGACCAGGACGTAAGTCTGGTATTTAGTGATGACGGTGTTTTTCAGATCAAGAAAGGTCAGAAAACAGATGGCATCGGAATGAAAAACTTTTCGCCAACTTATCGCGCCCTGGAAGGCTACGATGTTGAAAAATTATACGTTGATAAAGAATCTCTTGATGAACGCGGTTTGACTCAGGAAGATCTTCTGGTTGATGTAGAAATTTTAAGTCGTGCGGAACTGGCAGACCTGATGGACGAACAAGACGTAGTTCTGAGCTTCTAAGGAGATAATTATGGCAATGTTACATACAGTAAATAAATCACCTTTTGAGCGTAATACTTTTGATTCATGTATTTCTATGGCTAAAAGTGGCAGCTCGGTACTATTAATTGAAGATGGAGTTATCGCTTCACTGAAAGGTACATCAGTATCTGACAAAGTTAGCAAAGCAATGGAAAGCGTGACGTTCTACGTGCTCGGCCCAGATCTGAATGCCCGTGGAATGACTGATGACCAGATAATTGACGGCATTAAAGTTGTTGATTACGAGGGTTTTGTAGATCTGACTGCCGAACATGAAAATGTTCAGGCTTGGTTGTAATTTTTTTTAAATTGGAGATAGTGATATGCCTATCGAAGTAAACGGTAAGAGCTTAGAAACAGATGAAGAAGGTTACCTGGCTAATCTGAATGATTGGGTTCCAGAATGTGCGACTGTTATGGCAGCACTGGAAGATCAGGAATTAACTGAAAGTCACTGGGAAGTTATTAACTTCTTACGTGAATACTATGATGAATACCAGATCGCTCCTGCGGTACGTGTTCTGACTAAAGCTATTGGTAAAAAACTGGGTAAAGACAAAGGCAACAGCAAATATCTGTATGAACTGTTCCCATATGGCCCAGGCAAACAGGCTTGTAAATATGCAGGTCTGCCTAAGCCAACTGGCTGCGTTTAATTTAGACGCTCAGAGGGGAGTTATATACTCCCCTCTGAATTTATTATTCAACTTGAAGAAATTATAGATAGTTGCGGAGTTAGACTCGATGTCCACATTAATTGCTGTACTGTTGTCATTAGCCACCATTGTTATGATCGTTGGCCTTGCTCGCAAAGCTCGTCAGTACCGTGCTACTCCTGCACCCTTAAAAATTCCTGTAACACCGGCTCCTAAAACAACTGGAGGCGTTGTTCTGCGTTTAGCAAAAGAAGTTATTTTCTTTGCTTCACTGTTCCGCTCAAATAAATGGACCTGGCTGTTTGGCTGGATGTTCCATGTTGGTTTAGCCCTGGCATTTATTCGTCATCTACGTTACGTGATTGACCCTGATGGTATGCTGGGTTTCATGTGGCCATTAATTAGCCTGGAAGTTGTACAAAGCTTTGGTAAATATGCTGGCTTTGCCATGGTAATAGGTCTGCTAGGGCTGTTTGCTCGTCGCATACTGGTTGCACGAGTACGTTATATATCTGCACCTTCTGATTATTTAATGCTGTTACTGATTATGTTCATTGGTTTCAGTGGCCTGATGATGAGTTTTGTTAGCCATGTTGATATCGTTGGCGTAAAAACTTTCATGCTTGGCATATTAAATCTAGATTTACAGGAACTACCTGAAAGCGCACCGTTAATGATTCACCTTTCATTAGTTGCCCTGCTGGGATTCATTTTACCTGTAAGTAAACTGTTACATATTCCTGGTGTGTTTTATGCACCTACACGTAACCAGGTTGATAACCCACGTGAAAAACGTCATCTGTCACCATGGGCTGCCAAATATGATGCAACCCGCGGCAGTGATAAAAACGCAGCGGCACAATAACCGCTTGAGCGAACAGAAGAATTTATCGAGGACTCCATAGTGGCTGATTTCGAAGTTCCAGAATTAAAAGAATATCCTGTGGTTCCCATGCCCAAAGATGGTGTGATGAGTCATCTCTCACCTTTCGTGGCAAAACCTGAATTTCAGGAAGCGTTAGGCTATCCAGGTAATAAAGTTCAGAAAGAAGGTGAAGACCCAAAATACATTTTAATAGATGGCTGGAAAGAAAAAGCCATTGATAAAATGGGCGACCTTCTGGATCGCTACCGTGGTTTCCGTGTATTCATGGATTCCTGTGTAAAGTGTGGTGCCTGTACTGATAAATGTCATTACTATCTTGGTACCAACGATGCCAAGAATATGCCGGTTGCACGCCAGGACTTATTACGCAGTGTTTATCGTCGCTACTTCACTTTTGCTGGTAAATATTTTCCAAAACTGGTTGGTGCACGTGATTTGACCGAAGACGTCGTTGATGAGTGGTACAGTTACTTCCACCAATGTTCAGAATGTCGTCGTTGTTCTGTATTCTGCCCTTACGGCATCGATACTGCTGAAGTCACTATGGCAGCACGTGAAATTCTGGCACACATCGGTAAAGGCCAGAAATACGATAACGAAATTATCGGCAAGGTATTTACCATCGGTAACAATCTGGGTCTTCCCGAGCGCGCACTGGCCGACTCACTGGAAGGTCTGGAAGAAGATATTTTCGATGACATCGAAGTGCCCGTTAAGCTACCGCTCGACAAAAAAGGTGCCGATATTCTGCTGGTAACCCCTTCTGCTGACTTCTTTGCAGAACCGCATGTTGATGGTCTGATGGGTTATGCCAAAGTATTCCATGCCACCGGTGCCAACTGGACGTTAAGTTCCAAAGCATCAGAAGCTGCGAACTTCGGTTTATTCATCGGTAGTTACGAAAACATGCAGCGTATTTCCATGCGTATTCGTGAAGCAGCACTTGAACTGGGTGTTAAACGTATCGTTTACGGTGAATGCGGACATGCCTGGCGCGTTGGTTACAGCTTCCTGAATACCCTGGCAGGTCCTTTTGACTTCCTTGATCAAAGCTACCCTATTCCACAGCACATTTGTGAATACACCAAAGATGCTCTGGATCAGGGTCTACTGAATATCGATAAATCAGCAAACGATGACATGGTTCTGACTTTCCATGATTCCTGTAACGTGGCACGTGCTTCCGGTATGGGTAACTACCCTGGTGGTCAGTTCGATATTCCACGCGCTGTTATCAAGGCAGTCTGTAATAACTTTGTTGATATGGAACCAGGCACCACTCATGACGCAACATTCTGTTGTGGCGGTGGCGGTGGTCTGCTAACAGACGACTTAATGGAACTGCGCGTAAAAGGCATATTGCCGCGTGCATCCGCATTAACAAATGCAGTAAAGGAAAACGGTGTTACTCATATGGCCGCCATTTGTGCGATCTGTAAGAGTCAGTTTACCAAGGTACTTCCCTATTATGGATTTACCATGGATCAGATTGTCAGTGTTCATCAGTTGGTCAGTAATGCCATCGTCCTGGAAAGCCAGGGTGAGGAAGATAATGACAGCGATGACGATGACGCTGAAGAATAAGATCCAAAACACAACGAATTTTTAACTATACGGTTTTAGCATATAGGAGAACGAGCATGGCCACTTCCAAAGAAGACATGCAGAACAAAAACTTGACTTTTCGTCGCTTCGAAGAAGGCGATTACAAATGGTCAAGTATGCACGATAAAATTTTTGTCCAGGATACTTCACACAAGTGCCCTACCTATGTGCATCGCACACCACCCTGTCAGGGCAGCTGTCCTTCAGGTGAAGATATTCGTGGCTGGCTGGATATTATTCGTGGTATCGAAGTTCCACCCGAAGGTGTTTCTAAAGAAGAATACGCATTCCGCCGTTCTACAACGGCAAACCCTTTCCCTGCAATGATGGGTCGTGTTTGTCCTGCACCATGCCAGACTGGCTGTAACCGTAACAATGTTGATGATTTCGTTGGCATAAACTCGGTTGAGCAGTACATCGGTGACAGCGCTTACGCCGGTAAATATGCCTTTGGTGATCTACCTGCTCTGGGCGGCAAGAAAGTTGCCATCATCGGTGGTGGTCCAGCGGGTATGGCTGCAGCTTACCAGCTACGTAAAATGGGCATAGCCAGCACAATTTATGATGACCACGCTGAACTCGGCGGTATGATGCGCTACGGCATTCCCGGTTATCGTACTCCACGTGACGTACTGGATCACGAATGTCAGCGTATTGTTGACATGGGTGGTGTTGAACTGAAAATGAATACTCGCGTGGGCAAAGATGTGGCAGTTGCTGACGTTGAAAAATCACATGATGCCGTACTTTGGGCATTAGGTTGTAAAAAAGGCCGTGGTCTGTTTGTTGAAGGCTGGAACGAAACACCTAACTGTGTAACAGCGGTTGAATTCCTTGAGCAGTTCAACAAGGGTGACATGAAATACACTGCCAACAAGATCCTGTGTGTGGGTGGTGGTGATACTTCTATCGACGTTGTCTCTGTATCTCGTCGTATTGGTACTCTGAAAAACTACAATGAAAATCCTGAAGATTCAGCGACTGGCAAAACCATTCATGGCGATATTAATGCTGCAGACAAAAAACCTTGTGACAGCGTTGTCTTAACAGCTCTGTTCAAACAGGAAGACATGACTGCTGCAGAACACGAAGTACATGACGCACTGCACGAAGGTGTCGTTATCATGAACGAAGTTATGCCTGTTGAAATCATTAAAGATGCTAACGGTCGTGCAACTGCTCTAAAACTGGTTGATTGTAAATTTGAAAACAATGCACCAGTTGCCGTTGAAGGCGGTAAAGAACATATTGTTGAATGTGACATGATCGTTTCTGCAATCGGTCAGTTCGGCGATATGGAAGGCATTGAAGAAATGGACAACGGTCGTGCATTAATCGATGCTGACAAGTTCTATCAGGTTCCAGGTAAAGCCGGTCACTTCGTTTGTGGTGACATCGTTCGTCCCCACCTGTTAACAACTGCGATTGGTCAGGCATCTGTTGCTGCTGAAGCGATTGCGGCCTATGTTAACCAGACTGAAGCTAAAAAACGTCCTAAAGTCGATGTTCATCACTTCAATCTGATGGATAAATTACATGAAGCTAATCTGGAACCTGAATCATTTGCCGATAAAGGTCTGGAAGAAGACGGCCAACGTGGAACCTGTGACAAGAACTATGCGATTCATAACTATCAGGATCGTTCTGAACAGGAAATTATTTCGACTGATCAGATGTTCCTGGGTCACTTCGGTTTTGAAGAACGTAACCTGCGTACTGAAGATGTACCTTCTTCTGACGAAGTTCTGGGTCACTTCCATGAGCGTATGAATGGTCTTGCTGAAGAACAGGCTGTTGCTGAAGCTGGCCGCTGCATGAGCTGTGGTATGTGCTTTGAGTGTGACAACTGTGTGATTTTCTGTCCACAGGATGCTGTCTTCAAAGTTAAGAAAGACAAACACACAACTGGTCGTTATGTAGACACTGACTACAGTCGTTGTATCGGTTGTCATATTTGTGCTGATGTTTGTCCTACCGGTTATATCGACATGGGTATGGGCGAGTAAAACAGGAGATTGTAATGCTGCAGTTGAAACAACTCATGCATAAATCCTTATTGATGGTGATTGGAAGTGCCTTACTGGCACTTTCAACAGCCGTTTATGCTGATGGCGATAAAGCATCTTTCATGCCTGACATTCCTGAACCTAAGGATGAAAGTCTGAAATGTGTTCAACCTGAAGATGAAATGAAAAAAAATCACATGGAGTATATACTTCATCAACGTGATAAGACTCTGCGTGAAGGTGTTCGTACCAAACAATATAGTCTGAAAGAATGTATCAATTGCCATGTAGAGAAAAACTCTACAGCACGCTTTGGTGATGACAAACACTTCTGTAGCAGCTGTCATAATTATGCAGGTGTTACCATTGACTGTTTCCAATGTCATGCTGACCGTCCAAGTAGCAATAACAAACATTCACAAAGTACATCTTCGTTTCCTCACTATGCTGACAACTCAGTCGAAGGAGCGTCGAAATGATCGAAAAAACCATTAATTTTTCACGTCGCATTTTTGTTGAAAAAACGGCGACTGCTGTAGCCGGTCTTAGCATTGCACCCGGTGTGTTTCTCAATCAGGTCGCTCAGGCTAAACCAGCTGACCAGGCAGTGACTTCAGATGTTCGTTGGGGCATGTTAATCGATACCAACAAGTGCGCTACTGGTTGCACTGCCTGTGTATCTGCCTGTAATGAAGAAAATGGTATTCAGTCACATAATCGTCCTGCAACAGATCAGGTCTGGATACGTAAAGTTAAATTACGTGACAAACAAACGGGTCATGTAACTTCCCTGCCTATGATGTGCCAGCATTGTGAACACCCGCCCTGCGTTGATGTTTGCCCTACAGGTGCCTCAATGAAACGTGAAGACGGCATTGTTCTGGTTGATAAACACATTTGTATCGGTTGTCGTTACTGTATGATGGCCTGCCCTTACAAGGCACGTTCATTTGCACATGAGACGGTAACAGATCCTAAAGAATATGCACCTCGTGGTAAGGGTACAGTTGAAGCCTGCACATTATGCGTACATCGCGTTGACGAAGGCGGCACACCAGCCTGTGTCGAAGCCTGTAATGCCGCAGAACACGGTGCAATGATCTTTGGTGACCTGAAAGATCCTAATAGCGAAATATCAAAAGAACTTGAGAAACACGGCGGCAAGCAAATCCGTGCCGATCTGAATCTTAACACGGGTGTTCGTTATCAGGGCATTTAAGCAAAAAGTATTAGAGCTTAGTTGAAATCACTATGAAAAAAATACACTTACAAGAAATTGATGGAAACAGCATGGGCTATCTTGGCCTGCTGGCATTTTTAGGTGCTTTTGTTCTGGCAGCTTTAGGCTCAACCTATTATATGGAACATAATGGACACTGGGTGACTGGCATGAACAACCAGATCGTCTGGGGCATGCCGCATGTATTTGCTGTTTTCCTCATCGTAGCCGCATCCGGTGCACTGAATGTGGCTTCTATATCATCCGTATTCAACCAGAAGATATACAAACCGCTAGCGCCACTATCAACTCTGTTAGCCCTGTCGCTACTGATTGGTGGCCTGATGATACTGGTACTGGACCTGGGGCGCCCTGATCGTCTTATCGTGGCCATGACCAAATACAATTTCAAATCTATCTTTGCATGGAACATGATTCTGTATAACGGTTTCTTTGTCATTGTTGGTGTCTATGCATGGTTCATGCTGGATCACACCATGAAAAAATACAGTCGTTATGCCGGTTTTGCTGCCTTTATCTGGCGTCTGGCACTGACCACTGGTACTGGTTCCATCTTTGGCTTCCTGGTGGCGCGTCCTGGCTATGACATGGCCATGATGGCACCTATGTTTATCATTATGTCATTCTCATTTGGTCTGGCGATCTATTTGCTGGTACTGATGGCATCATACAACTGGACACAACGCCCACTGGGCGATGTTGTTGTTAACCGCTTACGTAAACTACTGGGTGTTTTTGTTGCTGCCGTACTCTACTTTGTAATTGTTTATCATCTGACCAACCTTTATGCGACAGAGCATCACGGTTTCGAAGCCTTCATGCTTCTTGGTGATAATGGCGGTTCCAAGTACTCAAGTATTTTCTGGGTAGGCCAAATCCTGTTGGGCAGCCTGATCCCACTGGCAATGATTTATGCCCCCGGTGTTGCAAATTGCCGTAAAACACTGGCGACTGCCTGTGTGCTGATTATCATTGGTGGACTGGCTCAGATGTATACTATCATTATTGGTGGTCAGGCTTATCCGATGGAAATCTTCCCTGGTATGGAAGTACTGGAAACCACGTTTGCTGATGGTGCCACAACAATCTATTCTGCATCACTACCTGAAATCCTGCTGGGTCTGGGTGGCATTGCAATGTCCTTGATTGTGGTTGCTCTGGGCATTAAAGTACTCGGCTTCCTGCCACAAAGTCTTGATGATGCCACTGTAGATCCTCATCACAAAGCTGATTAGAATTAAACAGTATTCGAGCACTTTGGTTACAGGGTGACGAATTATAACTGAACAGGACAACGGCTCGAAGACACTCTTCGAGCCGTTGTCATTTTAAGAATACTAAATATGTCGCGTCTATTAATATCAGCAGCACATAAATCGTCAGGTAAAACAACCATTACGATTGGACTGTGTGCAGCACTGGCTGAAAAAGGACTGGCTGTACAACCTTTCAAAAAAGGACCTGACTACATTGATCCCATGTGGTTAAGTCGTGCATCTGGCCGCCCCTGTCATAATCTTGATTTCTATACCATGCAGGCTGACGAAATCATCGATACAGTTGCTCACAACACACAAAATTCTGACATCACTATCATAGAAGGCAACAAAGGCCTTTACGATGGGCTGGATCTTGACGGTAGCAATTCAAATGCGGCACTGGCCGAGTTACTCAAAACGCCGGTCATTCTGGTTCTCGATGCCCGTGGCATGACCCGAGGGATTGCACCTTTAATACTTGGCTATCAGGCATTCGATCCTGATATTCATATTGCCGGCGTTATCCTTAACCAGCTGGGTGGCAGCCGTCATGAAAGTAAATTACGCTCCGTAATCGAACACTATACAGATATTTCAGTAGTCGGAGCTGTATATCGTAATCATCATCTTTCAATCGATGAACGACACCTGGGCCTTATACCCAGCAATGAAGATCAGTCCGCTGATAAAAAGATCCGTCAAATTCGTGATATTGTCAAAAGCCAGATTGATCTTAAGCTGATCATGGATATAGCAAAACAGGCTCAACCCATCAGTGCACATAGTCAGGCCAGAACCAGCACATCTAAAAAAGATTTACGTATTGGTATTGTTAAAAACAGTGCGTTTGGTTTTTATTATCCAGGCGATCTTCAGGCACTTGAAATGGCTGGCGCCGAACTTATCAACATTGACACGATTAGCGATCAGCGATTACCCGACATTGATGGTCTGTTCATTGGTGGTGGCTTCCCGGAAACACGCATGGAAGAACTGGCCGCCAATACCAGTATGCGAAATGAAATTAAGACTGCCATAGATAATGGTCTGCCAACGTATGCTGAATGTGGTGGCTTAATGTACCTCAGTCGTAGCCTTCAATGGAAAGATAAAACAGCTGATATGGTTGGTGTTATACAGGCCAATACTGTCATGCATGAATCACCTCAGGGGCGAGGATACATACGCCTGCAGGAAACATCTGAACACCCCTGGAAATCGCATACAATAGATGGAAAAGAAATTGCAGGACATGAATTCCACTATTCAGCACTGGAAAACATTGATCCCTCACTGCATTTCGCATACCGTATACTACGTGGTAGCGGTATTGATGGGCAACATGATGGCATCATTTACAAGAATCTGCTTGCCTGTTACGCACATCTTAGAGACACGCGAGCCAATCACTGGGCTATCCGCTTTGTTGATTTTGTCAGACAATGCAAAGACAGTTAATATTATAGTTTTGAACTGGAGTTTATTTTTATGATTACCCTGACACCAGCAGCAGCCAAACAAATACGCCTATCTGCCAAAGAAGGTAATCTTGATGGCTTGCCTATTCGTGTTGCCGCAACAAAAAATAATGATGGCAGCCTGCATTACGGCATGGGCTTCGATGATGTTAAAGAAGATGATACAACCTACACATCTGAAAATATTGATGTTGTAATATCTGAAGCATCAAAATCATTACTCAACGGAACAACCATTGATTATGTTGAAATTGAGCCTGGAAACCCTCAATTTATATTCATGAACCCCAATGATCCCAACTTCAAGCCACCTACTGAATAAGTTGTAAATGTATTCACTTAGTTTGAAATCAACTGAAAAAGACCGGCAGTCTTCCCGGCTGGTTAGCCGTTGCTTATTTATTCTCTTTATTCTACTGAGTGGTTTAGGAATAAGTAGTTACTGGCTATTTCATACCACCAGCAATCAGTCACTGGCAATCACATCACATACCCTGCTGTTGATCAGTACTTTTTTATTTATTATTTTTATTGCTTTCAAAAACAATAAAAGACTGACATCAAACGATATGCAACGAGATCAAGCTCAGAACATATTATATGATATTACCAGTGTTATTAACTCCTGCCACGACCTTAAAGAGCTACTTGATAAATTCTGTACCGAAATAAGCAAGTCACTGAATGCTCGCAATGTATCCATCTGGTTAATTACAGAACACAACTGGCTGGAATATATTTCAAGCACAGGAATAGATCCGAAAGTTACCAATCAGCCAAAAAGAATAAAATTAACCGAAGAACTGCTTGCTACACTCAGTGACAATAAAGTTATTCATGGCAATGAACATGTAGAAAGACTGGGTGAAATCTTACACTGTAATGTTTCTGAAGAAATTAAATCCTATTACATACCATTACATTCAAAAGAAAACATATTAGGTATTGTTCGAATTAAAATCGAAAAAATACCATTCGATAATTTGAATAACTTCAAAGAACTACTGATACGCCTCAACAACCAGCTAAGTATCGCCATTGAAAAAGCACGTGTGGATCAGGAAACACGTCGCATGATAATAATGGAAGAAAGAAGCCTGATAGCTAATGAACTTCATGATTCTCTGGCCCAGACTTTGGCCAGCCTTAAATTCCAGGTTCGTGTACTCGATGAAACCCTTCAACCCACATCTGAATTTCAGTCGATTCGCGGCATTGAACAGGTTGAAAATAGCCTTGATGAAGCATATACCGACTTGAGAGAACTTATTGCACACTGTCGTACACCAATAAAAAGCCAGGGTCTGATAGCAGCTGTTGAGAAACTAATATCACGTTTCCGTAAAGAGTCAGGCATTCATGTATTATTACAAACTGACTGGCAGAACTCTGATCTGCCCCCTAATATGGAAATGCATATCTTCCGTATTGTACAGGAAGCCATGAACAACATTCGTAAGCACAGTGGCGCAAATAATGTTCGCATCATGTTTCGCTGTGATGATAAAGGCAATCATAGTGTACTGGTTGAAAATGACGGGCTGGGTTTTGAAACACCCACATCCAGTGATCACCCTGGCAAACATCTTGGCCTGACCATTATGAAAGAACGCGCGATTCATCTGGGTGGTGAATTACGGATCGAAAGTGAGCCAGACGAAGGCACACGTATCGAGCTGGTATTTAACTATAATAGCGAATCAGAACACGACCCACTGCAACGACTTTCGGGAATTAAAAAATGAGTATGCGCGTCATAATGATTGATGACCACGCCCTGTTCAGGGTAGGGTTACAGGGACTGCTTGAACAACGTGGCATCGAAGTGATTGCAGCTGTCGCAGAAGGTTCAGAAGGTATCAGACTGGCTCAGGAATTACAGCCCAATATTATCCTGCTTGACCTGCGTATGCCAGATATGAGCGGACTGGATGTGCTTCGCAAAATAAAAGAAAAGAAAATCAAGATCCCTGTTGTCATGTTGACCACAAGCAATGAAGAACACGATCTGGTTGAAGCACTGCGTAATGGCGCACAGGGTTATTTATTAAAAGACATGGAGCCTGATGAACTGGTCAGTGCATTACGTGATATCGAACGAGGCAAGAATGTTGTTGCTCAGGGTTTAACCGATGTTCTTGCCCGCATGGTTCAGGGCGACCCCATGGAAGAAGAACCAAAAGATAATCCTTTTTCAGATTTAACGCCAAGAGAACTGGAAATACTTTGCCTGCTGGCAGACGGTCAAAGCAATAAGGTTATTGCTCGCAATCTTGGCATTTCTGATGGCACAGTAAAACTGCATGTTAAGGCCATATTAAGAAAGCTTCATGTTCATTCTCGTGTTGAAGCTGCTGTTATTGCTGTTGAACAGGGATTACGTCAAAACAGTAATACACCAGATCGGTCCAGTTAATTTATGAAAACATTTAAACAGCTGATTGAAGATGTCATCCCACATATAAATGAATTGTTCCCATGGGACCTTGAGGAACGTATGCAGGAAACAGACGACCTGCTACTCATCGATATAACAGAAGCCAAAGAATATAATACTGTACATATAAAAAATGCCCTCAATGTACCGCGTGGAGTTCTGGAAGCATCATGTGAATGGAACTATGAGGACACCGTCCCTGAACTGGCTGCCGGGCGTGATCGTGAAATCGTCATCATCTGTCGCTCCGGTAATCGCAGTGCTCTTGCCGCTTATACCATGCAACTCATGGGATTTACTAACGTCAGCTCTTTGAAAACAGGGTTACGTGGCTGGTTTGATTATGAACTGCCACTGTACGATGGCGATGGCAATGAAGTTGATGAAGATGAGATAGATGCTTATTTCAGTATAGGACCTCTACCTGAACAGATGGAGCCCGTAGAATAAATAATATTGTTTCGACTTAGAAATATAGCTGTTTCTATCAGGCAATAATTATAATCTTTCGTCCCGGGATCAGTTTTCAGCTAATAAAACTTTCGATCTTTACGACGCTTACCTGCCTGCTGTATAACCACGCCTTTAACTGCTGATGGCCCGGCGAATTCTTCCGTTTCATACAGATCATTTAAAGGAACCAGATAATGCCTTTCCTCATGTAAACGGTATTGGCGAAAAGTATATTCATCATTGTGTACTGCCACCACATAACAGCCGTCGCGTAAAACCCCTTCAGGATCAACAATGATTACCACGCCTTCCATAAACTCGGGCTGCATACTATCACCCAGTACCTGAAGTGCGAAAGGCTCGGCTTTACTACATGAAGAAGCTTGCATAAGACCATCTCTATAATTAACAAAACCGTATTATACATGATCATTTTACTGGTATTAAACCTACCAATCATCGTGAAAACGGGCATAACGGATCGATATGTTATATAATATCAGCCTAATTTTTTTTGATTAATAAACAAGTACTTAGATCATGTCAGAACAACGTATACGCCGCAATAAACTGGTCCAGTTCACATACAGTATCGCAGATGACGAAGGTAATATCGTCGAGCAGGTCGACTTGCCCGTCAATTATGTACATGGCGCCAGCTCAATGGGCCTAATTGAACGCGTCGAGCGCGCTCTGGAAGGCCACCGTGAAGGTGATACCATAGAAGTCGAAGTACCGCCTTCAGAAGGCTTTGGCGAACATGATCCTGACCTGACTTTTGCTGATGATATCGATAATGTACCGCCACAGTTTCGCAAAGTTGGTACACAGGTCGAAATGGCAAATGATTCCGGTGATACCAAGACATTTATTGTTACAAAAGTCGAAAATGGTAAAGTCACTCTTGATGGCAATCACCCACTGGCCGGTAAAGTCGCCAAATTTGCAGTAAAAGTACTTTCTATCCGAGATGCCACCCCTGAAGAAATCAGGAGCGGCGCCGACAATCCAAATGTGAATGTCTCAATTCACTAATTATTGAATCATTAACGTTTCAATCTGGCCACACCAACCAGTTTAAGTACCCATTTTTCAATAAATGGCTCTGAAATACCGGTTTTCATTTTGCGGATAAAATATTTTTCAAATGAGATTTTAGCCCAGTGCACCCACTTGCCTTTTTTAAACCAGGTAACATTACGTGGCGGAATCTGAGGCAATGCTATAAATGCCGCACCTGTATCACCCAGATCCGCCAGGCAGAATGCATTCCATGTTGCCTTTGATGCAACCGGGTAACCAGTCAGCTCAGCTTTAATATTACGTACGATTGCAGTCACCATTGATTCAATCATATAACCGGTTTTAGGGGCACCTGTTGGTACGGGCGTGGCTTCAACCGGTGGGATAGCAATACAAACACCCGCAGAATAAATATTTGGGTATTTTGGACTGCGTTGGTGCTCATCAACAATTACAAAACCTCTTGGGTTACATAAACCTTCAACTTTAGTAACCGGATCCACACCCTTAAATGCGGGTAATATCATTGAATGTTTGAACTCAAGTTCATGCTGTTTTGCCACCTCACCCGCGTCATTCATTTCATCAACATACATTTTACCTTCTTCAACTTTGGTAACTTTTGCATTGGTAATAAACTTGATATGTCGATTGCGCATTTCATGTTCAAGCAAGCCCCTTGAGTCACCAACTCCACCCAGGCCAAGATGTCCTATATAAGGTTCACTGGTTACAAATGTCATTGGCACCCTGTCTCGTACCTTATGCTTACGAAGAGCAGTATCAACAATAGCCGCATATTCATAAGCGGGACCAAAACAGCTGGCAAAAGGCGCAGCACCAATAACGACATGCCCCGGGTCATCAACCAGTTTCATAAAATCATCATATGCCTTTTCTGCATGATCAACAGTGCATATTGAATGGGTAAATCCATTAACAGGACCAGTGCCTTCGACTTCATCAAAAGCAAGTTTTGGTCCGGTTGCAATTAGCAAGAAATCATAATTCACTTCCTGACCATCTTTTAATATAAGTTTACTGCCTTCTGCATCAATAGTTTCTACCCAGCCAACAACTAAATTAATCTTCTTTTTCTTGAGATAAGGCTCTAAAGGAATTGTAATTTGCTTACGGTTACGCCAGCCAACGGCTAACCATGGATTTGACGGGACAAACTGGAAATAATCATTGGCATTAACAACAGTAACCTCATGTTGTTTCCCCAATACCTGCCGTAATTCATACGCTGCTGGCATCCCACCAAGCCCTGCGCCTAGCACCACCACATTAGCCATAGCACCACCTCATTAAAATAAAATAAAAAAAGAAATTCACAAGAAGAAGATTAATTATTTTAATATTTACATATATCTCTGCTAAAAATATTGATATTTATCAGAGCATTAATTAGATGAGCATATACTTATATTATTAATTTCTTATAACAAAATCAGAAATCAGATATGAAAATACCTGGTCACAAGATCATCATCAGGCACATGGTTAATAAGCTGAAAATAAAGTCTCATAATAATCACCAAAGATATAAACAGACAATCTAGATCTAAACAATCATTTATGTCGTATGATTAACCTAATGACATAGTGAATGAAAATATTTAATAATGATTAATAACAGTTCGTAACAAAATAGCAATAACAACCCCTCATAAAGAACGGTTTGATATTTAAAAATGAGAATCCGTCATGAAAAAGTATAAATCGGAAACAACTTCTACAATAATTTATAGCATTTTAATACTATTGCTGATTTCCACATCAATTAGCCATGCAAATGAAAATATACTGAGAATAGCTGGCTGGGATGTGTATTCTGACCCACTGAGAAAAGATAAAACAATTGGCTATAAAAGCTTTGAAAAAAAATACAATATAACAATACAATTTAAACCCTTAAACAACCTTGATGCAATCATTGATTTTGCCGAGACTGACACGAACTTTGATATTTTCATTATATCGAATGAAGGCATACGCCTGTTACATGATATGGATCTGGTTGAAGAACTTGATCTTGAAAAACTACCCAATTATCAAAGCCTGCATCATAATTTACGACTCTCTGACTGGAGCATGTTTAATGGCAGTGTTTTTGCAGTACCATGGGCATGGGGACCTACAGGACTGTTATATAACGAGGACATAATAAAAAACCCTGTTAGCTGGTCTGTTCTATGGGACCCAAAATACAAAGGAAGAGTCGCTCTCTGGAACGACGTCTCTATGATATGGACAACTGCACTTTATCTTGGCTATAAAAATGTATACAGCCTGACCAGAGACCAACTCAGACATGTAAAGGGCAAACTACTCGAGCTAAATAAAAATGTTTATGGTTATTACAACGGTGAAGAAGAGGAGCTCAAGTTTATATTAGAAAAAGATGTAATTGCAATGAACAGCTGGTTTGACCCGTCATCACGTTTTAAAAAAAAGAATCTAAATTTCAGAATGATCATACCTGATGAAGGTGCAGTAGGCATGTTTGATAGCTACCTGATCAGAAAAACCAGCATACATAAAGAACTTTCTCATAAGTTTATTGACCATCAAATAAGCCCGTCCATTCAAAAACAAATGACAAATATAACAGGGCTTGCACCTGCCAATATTGAAACTCTCAGTCTTATGAGCGGCAAGGAAATAAAAGCATTACACCTTGATGAATCAGACTATTTCAATAAAATTATTCTTTGGGATCATATGCCAAGAAAACATCTTTATGAGAAAGTCATAACAGAAATAAGAAATGACCTGAAGCAAAGAACCGGAAATCAATGAAATTACAATCTCGTTTCTTATTAGTCTATGGTCTCGGCGGAATTGCCTTTCTGGCTGCCACTACTTTCGTGGTTTTTTTCAGCATGCAAAATAGCATGACAGAAAAGCTTGAATCGCAATTTCTGGCTAATGCCGAGATTAAATTCGCAAAAGCATATGAAGTTCTCAATGACATCACATTACACTTCCAGGCCAACACAAGACTGCCTATGTTCAGGCTATATAGATACCACAATCTAACATTAAATGAACCTGCAAAACGCGATGATATACGACAACTGGAGCTTTTTTTTCATGAGCAGCAAAATATAAATCCAACCATCATAAGAACACAATTTATAGATACTGATGGTTTCGAACTGTTACATATAGAAAACAAGAATATTATCAAAAAACACAGAGACCTCTCAAAAAACACCTATATTAAGCAAGCCTTACTACTCAATGCAGAAAGCAGCAGCATATCTATACTGCCAGACTCAAAACAACCCGAACGCATTGTATGGTGGCTACCTGTTTATGTAGCCAATAATGTACACATTGGTATTTTAGCGATCCATGTAGACTTTAACTATATAAGAAATATTATTAACAGCCTTAGTGAAAACAAATCTGAGTGGTCTTGTTTATATGATGAAAACTATATACTACTAAGCTCAAGTCTAGCTGATAAGAAATGCAACAATGAAATAAACAACCTCTGGTCATATACGAAATCATTAAGAATTTCTAACATTAACTGGCCACTTACCATACAAACACATCAGGATAATTATTTAGAAGAGGTTATCACCTTACGTTGGGTAATATTTGGTTTCATTTTACCCTTTATTGCAGCCATTGCATTTCTTACTATTCTCATTACATCCAGACATATCACAACAACCATCAAAAGCATCGTACAGTCTGCACATTCACTCGGATCCGATAGCACCTATATACCTGGTAATATAACCACTACTGATGAACTTAATGAATTATCAGCCGAGTTAAACAGAACTGCCAAATTAATTCAAATACGAACTAATGAGCTCATCCAGAGCAATAAAGAACTTGAATCATTCAGCTATACCATTGCTCATGATCTGCGCACACCTTTACGCACTATTGTTGGCTTTAGTCAGATACTTATGAAACACACACAAGACAAGCTAGATGACAACTCAATTGAATATTTAAACAGAATAACTTCAGCCACACATAAAATGTCTAATCTAATAGACAAAATACTTGAATTATCGCGAATAACAAGAATTGAGAGCCATTTTGAATTAGTTAATTTAAGCACGCTATCCGAACTAATACTTAATGATCTGTCAGCCACTGACCCTGATAAAAAAATAAAATGGAACATAGAAAATGAGATGATCGTTAAAGGTGATGCACATCTATTAAAGGCGCTTCTGGAAAATATCCTGGGTAATTCCTGGAAATACACAAATAACAATGAATATTCAGAAATTCAATTCTATACTCGTACCGAGACTAATAGAACAATATACTGTATACAGGATAATGGCGCTGGCTTTGATATGAAGTATATTGATAAACTATTCAAACCCTTTGAAAGATTACATAATAAAAATGACTTTGAAGGCACAGGCGTTGGTCTGGCATCAGCTGAACGTATTATAAAAAAACACCACGGCCATATTTGGGCAGAATCACGACTGGATCAGGGCACAACACTTTATTTCACGATTAATGAATAACTTTAATGCTGTCATTCACTAACCATTTATCTGAAACATTGATTACCACATTTTTTATCCGTTAATAAAACCGTATTTTATATCTATGATCCAGTTATATAAATAATCAGATACATTCCTGATACAATCTGGAGCGTATGATCAATAAGGAAATACATGATCAAACAACTCATACTGCTGGTTGAAGATAATCCCGATGATGAAGCGCTGGCCATACTGGCTTTACGAGAAAATGGCTTCACATCGGATATTGTAGTTGCCCATGACGGTGAAGAAGCACTAGAAATACTCACCGGCTCAAAGAATATTAAAATCAGACCTGACCTTATTCTGCTTGATCTCAAATTACCAAAACTCAGCGGTATTGAAGTCTTGAAGCATATACGTGAACAAGCCGAAACTAAACATACCCCTGTTGTTATGCTAACAACATCATTAGAAGATGCTGATATTGCGAACAGCTACGATAATGGCGCAAACAGTTATATTCGAAAACCGGTTAATTATAATGATTTTGTTGAACAACTCGGTTATGTCATTAAATACTGGTTCATCTGCAATAAAGCTATTTAACGACTATTGATTCACCATCATTAAAGCGTTTATTACAGGTTAATCCCCAGTGGATTTTCAGGATCTATCCCGTCCATGAATTGTAATCGCCTGTCACTGTTAGTAATCTGATAAATCAGTCCCATCCAGTTACCGATAACCTCGCCAGCCGTATCACGCCATGTGTTATTCAATCGAGACACAATCAAATCTTCAGGTAGCTCGGGTAATGGTTTCTCCTGATTCATGGCTTCATCCAGCACAACCCTGTACTCATTAAGAATCGCCTGCTCAAAAATGCCAAAATAATTCTCTGGAAAAGGTGGATAATCATGACGCTGACCTTTTGCATACAGAACAACTTCACGCTTATATTCTTTCAGTAAGGAGATGGTGTCATATTCGGGGTGGCCCTGAAAAAAAACTGTGCGAAAACCATCTGGGCTAGTCGCCAGGTGTACGCCACCATTATCCATTTCTGCCAGTATTTTTAATCCCGCCTGTTTAAACTGCGAGCTGGTTACAGCATTCCAACGTGAATGCGGCACATCAAAACGTGTATTTATATCAACAACCAGTGGATGGGTGTTATCGACTACCTGATGAGAAAATACTCCCCATATTTTTTCAGACTGCGGCTGACGCTTCTGATGATAACGAAATTCCAGTACCGCATGAGTTGCCAGACAGGAACACAAAGTAGAGGTTACATTGTTATATGCCCAGTCAACCACTTCAATTAATGGCTGCCAGAATGGCTGATTGGACAAATCCGAGCCAATAACATTTGCACCGGTAATAATTAAAGCATCAAGGCCCTGTTCCCGGATCTGATCAAAAGTTTCATAATATTGATCAATGTGTTGCTGTGCATTATCACCACGGGGAATTTCAGGCAAGGTAAAAGGATGCACATAAAACTGTGCAATGGGGTTACTCTCGCCTATCAGTCTTAGGAATTGGCGCTCTGTTGCAGAAATGGCCGCATCCGGCATCATATTTAGCAGACCAATATGCAATTCGCGTATATCCTGATGCAATGCAAAATCTGGCGCCAGCACACGAATACCCTCACCACGAAGGCGATTAAAAGATGGCAAATTATTATGCGCAACTAATGGCATTTACATTCTCTCTATTAATGATCTGATCTTCTATAAACTAATTACTTTGTCGACCAATAGCTGTTTCCAGTAACTGGAGAAAATCCTTTTCATCCCTTACCTGTGCAACTTCCTGCGAAGTTACCGTATAGCCATGGGGTTTAGCAATTGCATCATATCGAGGGATACGCGAATGAAACAGGCGAGGGAATACCCAACGGGTAAATTCATCGGGATTCATTTCCGCTGCAAATTGCATATTATTTTCCTGTAAATAAATTGCCAGCTGTTCCCTTAAAAAATCAGGTCGATAATATAACGGCTTGGGATCACTCTGTGCGCGCTTGATCAGTTTGTTTTCTTCTTCCTGATTGGTTACCTTGATATATAAAATCAGGGTATGCTTAACCAGCTGGTCAATAACAGCAGGCTCATCAAGTTCACACAAACTACCGCCCACATCATTCACAAAATGCTGATAGCCGTAAATTTCTCTAGCCTTGCGTATAAAATCAGGCACATCATACATGGTGGCAATTTCAGCTTCACGGTATAACGCCTGTCGTTTGATAAAATCATCCAGTTCGACACCACCAAGTTCCGGATTACCTAATTTCCCTATATAACTAAGCACAGGTCCAAGATCATGCACTTTGATATTATTACGAATATAAATCCAGTCACGTCTTAACAGGTCTTTAAGAAAAGGAACCTGCATAGCCTGCTGCTTGATCATATCCATTATAGGCTCATCTAAATAGCGGGTACCTATTCGATAATCACCAGAAAAATGAAACCAGTTAGATTCTCGTAGTAATGCTGATAAATAGGTTTTACCTACACCGGACATGCCTAATAAGGTAATTTTCTTGTTCTTCCAGGCGCGGAATTCATCGACAGTGAACTTCACTTGGTACTCCAAAAATCCGAAAAACCTGATTATGCAGGATTCAGAGCAGGAGGGGAACTCGTAAAGTATAAGTTCTAACAGGTAATTATTTGAAGTTCCTCAGGCAACATTGACCTGAAGGGTTTCTAATTGAGCACTCACATAGATTATTTTTTGTCTGCTCAATAATGTAATGCCTAATCATCTCCATGGATTGCTCAGAAGCTACATCTGCAGCAGATACATCAAAGCAATAACAAATTGTCGCATACAAATCAGATGATTCGTAGCTGCTGCCAGCACGGATATCAGGCTTTCTTAGCAAATGCCCTGACTGACTAAAATAAACCACATCGCAATTAGCATCAGTACAGAAATAATAATGATCATCAAGATCTTTCTGCCATGGTTTTCTAATCTGATGCAATACGGTTTTAAGCTGGATACGATTATAGGCATGCCCATTCACCGGGCAAATCGCTTTTTTTGAAGGCACAACATATTCAGGTTTACAGCAATCCGACATCTGAACGCTCCTACAAACAGATGAATTAACCAATTATAGATTAAATTACCAAAACCTGAACTCGTCAGGCATCCAGCTACCCGGATGCCCTTGAGTAGTAATTACTTGCCGACACCGACCACTGCGCTAGGATCGACTTCATACATTGAAGGCAATGAATGAGCGATACCTTTATGACAATCTATGCAGGTTTTTCCATCATCAAAGCCGACACTATGGTTTTTCATGGCACGACGCTGCTGCTTGGTATAGTCCATCGATTCAAAATCATGACAGTTTCGACATTCTCTTGAATCCGTCTTTTTCATGGTTTTCCAGACATTTTGAGCCAGCTTAAGGCGCTTGGCCTCAAATTTTTCTGGCGTATCAACACTGCCTAAGGCTTTATGCAGTAGCTCATTACTGGCCTGAATTTTTCTTACAATTTTATGCACCCATTCTTTAGGTACATGGCAATCAGGACAGGTTGCCCTTACACCGGTACGATTAGAATAATGAATGGTGTTTTTATACTCTTCATACACATTCACTCTCATTTCATGGCAGGAAATACAAAATGATTCCTGATTAGTTGCTTCCATTGCGGTATTAAATCCGCCCCAGAAAATAATACCTGCCACAAAACCACCGATGAGAAGACTACCCAGAGATGCAGCACTCGGACGCTTTAGCTTTTCCAGGATACTATTAATCTTGCTCATTGTTATTCTCTCTTTGCCAATTAGTTAGTGACGAATAGTTTCAACTGGTGTGAAAGTATTTTCTACCAGCGGTTGCGCATCGGCTTGCGGCACATGACATTGGGTACAGAAATACCTGCGCGCAGCCACATTGGCATGAACACTCATCTCACGATCGGCAAAGTGCGTCTGACTAATCTTGGTTGCCCCAGCTTCTTTATAATTAGCCCAGCTATGACAGGTCAAACATTTATTAAATTTGAGATTTATCGTGTATCCCTCAACCTTATGGGGAATCAATGGCGGCTGCTGCACATAATCGCGAGCAATCGGTTCACGCCCCTCTTGTGTTTTCTTAATAACTACCTTGTTTGATGGAGCATCCAGATCATTTGCACCACGCAATGACTTCACCTGGTCAGCATATGCCTGTGACATAACCCCCATCGCTAAGGCCAGAAGGATTCCCATAACAAATGGTTTTTTCATGGCAGGACCTCTCTTTGATGTAAGACTTTAATTGATATTTTTTTATTAAAACGATGATCGAATTTGAAGACATCTTTAGAACAAATATCGATACACCGTCCACAATTAGTACAGTTCACTGACATAATCATTGAACTAATATTCTTCTCTTCACCTCTGAGCGCAGGTGTTATCACCTGAGGTTCAGGGCAGATTGCAAAACATTCCATGCAATCATCACATTTCTTTCGTGCATAAGCATTAACACGTAACAAACTAAACTTGGTCAGCAAACTATAAAATGCACCCACTGGACATAAATGACCACACCATCCTCGCTGACTCACAAAAGCATCAAATACAAAAATCGCTATTGCAATTATCCAGGCGGAAACAGAACCAAAAATAATTGCTCGTGGCAATATGGTCACAGGATTAATAGACTCCCATGCCATAACACCTGTCACTAATGCAATTACAAATGTCATTGCCAGAATCCAGTATCGCGTATTTCGGGATAATTGTGTCCCACCCTTAATACCCAATTTATAGCGTAACCAGCTTGCCGCATCTGTAATCACATTCACCGGGCAAACCCAGGAACAATAAATACGCCCACCAAACAGCAAATAAAATGCAACAACAATTAAGGCACCTGTTATTGCAGTAACTTCCATTAAATGACCGGCAAATAATGACTGCATCACAACATAAGGATCAGAAAGCGGCAATACATCCAACGTTAAACTGGATACCAGATTGCCTTTTACAATCCATATACCAAACCAGGGACCGAGTAAAAACAATACCAATATAGCCAACTGGGAAATACGACGCAGTATTAACCACTTATACGCTAGTAACCAGCCTTTGGTTTTAATCGCATCGAAACCCAGTTTTTTTACCTCAACCGCCATTAACGCTATTACCTATTTTAAGCTGGCCCAATTTTTTAACTTCACCCAGCATTAACGCGGTATCCCTTTATTCAATCTATCCAGCGGATTTTCAGAAAATGGTGCATCCTGCTGTTCTTGAATTAAACCTTTGCCCTCATATTCATAGCGCATACCTTCCGGCAAATTATATTCATGCTGTTCATCCGGTGTTACCAGGCTACTGCCAGCTTTCTGTTTTTCTTTCCAGCCCAGTCGATAATGCTTTCCTAACTCACCTTTAGCCAGTTTATCTGGAAACACTTTTATCGCTGCTTCATCCAGTATGCAGGCATGCTCACATTTACCACATCCGGTGCAATCACTGGAATGCACCACCGGAATAAATAAAGCATGCTTACCTGTACGCACATTATGCTGCTTATCCAACGTAATGGCCTTGCCTCTTACAGGACATACGTTAAAACAAACTTCACACCGCAACCCTCTAAAAGCAATACAACTTTCCTGATCAACTACCACCGCAAGGCCCATGCGCGACTCATCAATTTTAGTCAGCGCCGGATCCAAAGCACCTGTTGGGCAGGCTTTGACACAGGGAATGTCTTCACACATTTCGCAGGGTACTTTTCGCGCTTCGAAATATGGTGTACCGACACTCACATCATCCAGCAAGTCAGCAAGCTTTAATGTGTCATAAGGGCAATCACGGACACATAAGCCACACCGTACACAGGCGCTCAGAAATGCTTCTTCACTGCCTGCACCTGGTGGTCTGATAGCCTGTGCCGGTAAGGACAGAGACTGACGTGAAAACACACCCAAGCCCAGTCCCAGCAAGCTCACTCCACCGGCCGTTCTGGCCATACCGACCAGAAACTTACGCCGACTTTGCGCTGACTTTTGTTCAGACATCTACCAGTTGCCCATCTACAATCCTAACTACTGCTTATACCTTTACTACTTTGACTGCACATTTCTTGAAGTCAGTTTCTTTAGATAAAGGATCAGTTGCATCCAGCGTTACTTTGTTGATCAAACGACCCGCATCAAACCAGGGTACAAAAATCAAACCTGCTGGAGGACGGTTACGACCGCGTGTTTCAACCATAGCCTCAATTTCACCACGACGAGAAACCACTTTTGCTGTCATACCTCGGCGCAAACCACGATTTTTGGCATCCTCTGGATGCATATAAATAACGGCATCCGGAACTGCTCGATACAATTCAGGCACGCGACGGGTCATAGAACCTGAATGCCAGTGCTCTAAGACACGACCGGTTGATAACCACAGATCATATTCCTGATCCGGACTTTCCGCAGGTGGCTCATAAGGTGCAGTTATAATATTCGCTCGACCATCGTCTCTGCCGTAGAACTTAACATCTTCACCTTTTTTCACATAAGGATCATAACCTTCGCGATAACGCCACAGGGTTTCCTTTCCATCAACCACTGGCCAACGTAAGCCGCGCACTCTATGATAAGTATCGAAATCTGCCAGTTCATGTCCTTTTTTAGGACCTTCTAACTGGAAGCGACGATATTCCTCAAACAAGCCTTTCTGTACATAGTAACCAAAATGTTCCATTTCATGATTGTTGTACTCGTTACCACGATCATCAGTGATTGTCTGCTTTTTAAATTTATCAATCTGTCCATTGGCATAAAGCACGTCATACAGCGTTTTGCCTTTGTATTCAGGTGATTTTGCCAACAGATCTGCAGGCCATACCTCCTCTACCTTGAAACGTTTGGAAAACTCCATTACCTGCCAGAGATCTGACTTTGCGTCACCTGGTGCACTTACCTGTTCACGCCAGAACTGGGTACGACGTTCAGCATTACCATAAGCACCTTCTTTTTCTATCCACATAGCTGTTGGCAAAACAAGATCCGCCGCCATGGCCGTTACTGTTGGGTAGGGATCAGAAACCACAATGAAATTATCCGGGTTACGATAACCAGGGTAACCTTCTTCATTCATATTAGGAGCAGCCTGCATATTGTTGTTACACATTACCCAATAGGCATTCAATTTCCCATCTTTCAACATACGATGCTGCAGTACCGCATGATAGCCAACCTTTCCTGGCACAGTGCCTTCAGGTAATTTCCAGATCTTTTCTGCAAAATCGCGATGAGGTTTTTTGGCCACTACATAATCAGCTGGTAAACGATGTGCAAAAGTACCCACTTCACGAGCAGTACCACAGGCAGAAGGCTGTCCAGTTAATGAGAAAGGACTATTGCCCGGCTCAGAAATCTTACCGGTTAACAAATGAACGTTATACATCAGACCATTAACCCAGACACCACGGGTATGCTGATTAAAGCCCATAGTCCAGAGTGAAGTGATTTTTTTATTCGGATCCGCATAGAGTTTAGCCAGACGCAATAGCTTCTCTTTGGGCACACCACTGAGTTTCGCTGTATATTCCAGCGTATAAGATTCTACGCTTTTCGCATATTCATCAAAACTGATAGCTTCCAGTTTTCCTTTACCAGCATTCTTGGCTTTCTGTTCCAGTTCATGGGTAGGACGTAAACCATAACCAATATCAGTTGGTGTTTTTGTGAAATTAACATGTTTATCCAGGAAATCCTTGTTATAGGCTTTATTCTGAATAATGTAATTAGCGATGTAATTTAAAATAGCCAGATCGGTTTGAGGTGTAAACACCATGCCATTGTCGGCCAACTCAAAACTACGATGCTCGAAAGTTGATAAGACATGAACTTCACAACCTGGCTTGGTTAAACGGGTATCCGTAATACGCGTCCACAAAATCGGATGCATTTCTGCCATGTTCGAACCCCAGAGCACAAAGGCATCCGCATGTTCGAGATCATCATAACAACCCATCGGTTCATCCGAACCAAAACCACGAATAAAGGCGCCCACCGCAGATGCCATACAGTGTCGAGCATTAGGATCAATATTATTTGAACGGAAACCGGCCTTGTATAATTTAGATGCTGCATAACCTTCCCATACGGTCCACTGACCTGAACCAAACATGCCGACACGGGAAGTCAGTTCATCAACAGGCTTACCGGCATTTTCTTCATTACTCTGCTTGATGGCGGCTTTCCATTTTTCAGCCATGATATCGAAAGCTTCATCCCAGGAGACTTCAACAAATTCACCTTCTTTATCATATTTACCATTGGTTTTACGCAATAAAGGTTTAGTTAAACGATCTTTTCCATACATAATCTTGGAAAGAAAATAACCTTTTATACAATTCAATCCCCGATTTACAGGTGCATCAGGGTCACCCTGCGTAGCAACAACACGATTGTTACGTGTGCCAATCAGAACACTACAACCTGTGCCGCAGAAACGACAGGCTGCTTTATCCCAACGAATATCATCTTCTGCTTTAACTATCGCTTCCGTTATACCCGGTATGGTTACACCGGCCGCAGTTGCGGTTGCTGCGATAGCATTATTTTTTATGAAGTCACGCCTTGTTAATTTCATGCCGACATCTCCCCTTGGGTAACTGAATTTTCGGTAACTTGAATATCATCACTATATTGATAAACCATTGAAGCAGACAGCACGCCATCTACCGTCTGAAAACTGGAAATTGTATCTGCCACAAATCGTCTAGTGTTGCCTTCTACTGTAACAATCAGTCGTCCGTGATCCGTGGCTGAATGAACTTCTACACCTGACATATTTTCTAAATAGTTTTTCACCTGTTGAGCATTTTCCTCTCTGGCATGAACCAGCACTCCACAAATGTTAAATTCACTCATAAACACTCTCCAGTTGATCATTATTTGTAATGTGTTTCATTTCTATGGCCTGCACTGGACAGATAGAAACACAATCACCACAGCCATTACATTCGGAAGTATTCATCTCAATTAATGCAATTCCGCCAATAGCCAATTTAAACTGAATAGCTCTCATTTCACATATATCACCACAGGCACGACAGACAACGCCCTGTTCTGATAAACAGTTATTCTTGAAATGCGCTTTAAGACTCCAGGGTTGGTGATAATTAAGCTTTGTTAAAAGTAACGCATCGGTTGGACAGTTCTGTACGCAGGCCTGACAGAAATCACAGCCTGTAGTTGCAAAATCCATTTCCGGGAACCCACCTGCACCACGTTTAATAATTTTCAAATGACAGGATTTGACACATCGATCACACCTGTCACAGGTATCCACAAAATCACTTTCAGTAATTGCCCAGGGAGGCCTAAAAGCTGTCTCGGTGTTAAATTTACCTCGCAAAAACTGCATTCTATTCATGCGGCCTGCCTTGACTCCTGCCAAATTCAACACAACTCAAGTTGTTATTGATTCAATCATACTGGTTACAAATGGAATTGACTTCAGTCAATTCTGTAAGAATATATCGTTATACTAATACTCAGTCTTGCGTTAAATCATTAAATCGACTGAACAGTTAAATTTTAATGAGAGCCTAATATACTAATACAAATAAAAAGACTTAAAAAATCAGGACACGAGCATAGTTGAAAAGGCGATAAGCAACAATAGTGACTTTTGACCCAGGTCAATTAATCGAAGATATAAACAGAAAAATTTGTTAAGAATAATAACAAAAAATTAGAGTAAATTATTAATTTCCATAGCTGCACGCTCTGCTTCAATAATAACCATACCCAAATTTACATTTTGTATCGTCATAATAGCCAGTACAGCCTGATCACCTGCCGGCATGAGAAACAGGCAACCATTTGAGCAACGCATAACCATTTGATTTAGCTCACCACGTTCCAGTTCGCGCGCGGCTTTATTACACACTGCCAGCAATTCTGTACACATGGCACCAACCTGATCAGGGTCAATCACGGCACCGAGAGCGGACATGGTCAAACCATCCTGAGTCGATACCATTGATAATTGAATATCGGGACAAAATTGGTTTAATTCAGCCAGAACCGAATTAACTTCTTCTGTACCACCTGTTGACATGGATTGCCTTGGTTCGAATAAGGATTCGTTCTCTGAACTCATATTATTCATACCCATATCTCCTCACAAGAAAACCCACCAGATTAAAGAACTCTGCCTTCTCCAGATCAGGCAGGCCGCCTACAACTAAAATATATTGCCTACGGCCGACATAGATACTCAAACATAAAGCCCTGAGGCTGCCCCAGCTCAACCCCGTTGACCATAACTTTTTATCAGTATGATTTTTTATTCTTGCCTTTGCCTGTTCACTAATTTGAACAAGATTTCTTGCAATGGCCGCAATATATTCTGCATCTGATGCTGAATAGCCAGATGATGCCAGAATCAGGCCATGAGCATCCGCCAGAATAACTTTGCCATTAACTGATAATGTTTCAAGCTGAGATATAAACATCTCTGGAGATACGATTAATTCCTGATCAGGCACATCTTCCGAATGTGTTAGAGTCAAATATTTATCTTCAATCAGGGATGTCATCAATGACTCTAACTGTGATCCGGATTTTTCAATATATCTGGAAAGTTGCTCAGACATTAACCGATCTCTGTTTGCATAAGCAAGGACATGCAACATAAGCAGGCGTGCAGGTTCGTTAATTGAGGACGAAATAGCAGACACCAGTCCTGAATATGTTAATTTATAATTATTGTTGATTGCCATAACAGTCAATTCAATAATTAATTATAAATAGCTTAACCATTATTTCCGGCCACACTATTATTTTCAGGAACACTCATACAGGCAGGGCAATAAATCAGCCCCAGGCGAATA
>JAOUMX010000215.1 GCA_029881275.1 Gammaproteobacteria bacterium
TATTCAGGCAGACCCCTGGTATCACCCTCAATATGCAATTCCATTATTAGGTATGTTACTGGGTAATACTATGACCGGCATAGCGCTGGGTATGGATCGTCTGGTACAAACTGCGTGGCAACAACGCAGCAGTATTGAGCAGCGTTTGATGCTTGGTCAAACGGGGCATCAGGCGATCAATGAAATTCGTAAAGAGAGTATGCGGGCCGGCATGATTCCCATCATTAACTCCATGGCAGCAGCAGGTATAGTCAGTTTGCCCGGTATGATGACCGGTCAGATACTGGCAGGTGCGCCACCGGTTGAAGCTGTAAAATATCAGATTCTAATTATGTTTTTGATTACAGCCGGTACAGGTTTTGGTGTTATATCGGTGTTATGGTTTATTTCGCGGCGTTTATTTGATAATCGACATCGGTTGCGATTTGATCAGTTATTAAAGACGGTTCACAGTAAATAAATTATATCTGGCGATGACGCTTTATTTATGTTCCGGTAAATAAGATTTCTGTCTGGATGTGATTGCAATGATAACGAAGAGGCTATTGAGTGATGAACAAAGATTCATATGAAGCCATGCTGGCAGAAGTGCAGGCATTTCATGATAAACATGATTTCAAGAATACCGGCGGCGAAGAGATGGCATATCGTATTGCTTTGATGGCCGAGGAGTTAGGTGAGATTTCTGCCTGCGTAACCAAAGGTAAATCAACGCAGGAGCTGGCAGAAGAAGTGGCAGATTTATTTATATTATTAATGGGCACGGCCATCGCTCAGGATTTTGATCTGAAACAGGCATTCTGGGCGAAGATGGAAAAAATCATGAAACGTGAATCAAAAATGATTAACGGTAGAATCCGTGTTTCAGAATTCAGGGATTAGAAATTAGCGAGTGTTAACGCTCATTTGTAGATTAACTGGATATGGCGTTTTTAGCCAGATTCTGTTCCCTGAGATAGAGCATTAATTCACCTTCCATGTCTGCTTTGCTGCTAAAGGGGCCTTGCTGGCCACCGCCACGGGTCAGGAAATACCATTCGCCGTTGCTGCAAAAATAACGATCTGTACGGAAAGGAATATTACGGTCTTCGCCTGTTCTATTTTTAGTCATTGGATTTACTCTGATGTGTTAATCATTTAGCCAGAAATATTGATCACTCATGATTACAATAATAAGGCAATAATAATCAAATACAATCCAGGCCAACTATTTTGAGACAGAAGGTATAACCTGTTTGGGTGCTCATTACTGGTTTTGATTATTAGCTTTTGTTAATGTGTATCATGGTTTTGATTTGACTTCCAGCTGTAGAGCTATGTAATCATCCAGGGCTTTTTCCATATCGGCTTTACTGTCAAACGGTCCTTTCTGACCGCCGCCGCGTAATTCAAAATACCATAAGTCTTCTATATTGAAGGTACGTGCCATACGGCCCGCTGATTCCCTTTCGCTTTCTTTACGTCTTTCTCTCATGTGATGGCCTGTCATTAGTTAGATAACATGATGAATCGGGGTTTTACGATACTCTCAAAATCCTTGTAATCCATTTGTATGACTTCGGAATGAGAGCCGGCATTAAAGGTTATTTTATCATCCTCTGTCAGGCTTTCGGCAACATACACATCCATATCATAAAGGTTGCCAAAAGGAGGCATGGCACCAACTTCACAATCAGGAAATCGGCTGGTGAATTCCTGTTCAGTGGCGAGTTCGATTTTGTCTGAATCAAGTGCCTGCTGCAGTATATTCAGTTTTACTTTGTAATTAGCCGGTACAATTGCCATTGCCAGTTCATCATTATGTTTAATAATCACGGTTTTGGCCATTTCCTTGCTCGGTATATGTGCCGATTTGGCAATATCTACTGCTGTAAATGCAAGTGAGTGCATAATTGAAACATATTTGATTTCATTATTATCAAGAAAATCTTTTAGTATTTTTGATGGCATAACTGAATTCCAGCAAGATATATTAGATTGCTTTCGAGTATCGCTGATCCTTCTGAGGATTTTTTAGATAACGATCAAATACCATGCAGATATTTCGAATTAATAACCGGCCTTTTGCAGTGACGCGAATATCATGATCGCTTAATTCGATTAATCCGTCATTTTTCATATCCATTAGTTTTATTAACTCATCCTGAAAATAACTTTTAAATTCTATATTATTTTTACTCTCAAATTCGGTAATTTTCAAATCAAAATGGCAAATCAGTTGCATTATGGCATTGCGTCGTATGATGTCATCATCATCGATTTCGACGCCGCGGAATACCGCGAGTTTCCCGGCATCAATACGGTCAATATATTCTTCCATGGTTTTAACATTTTGAGCAAAGCTTCTGCCAACGGTGCCAATAGAGGTAATGCCCAGGCCGATTAAATCGCAGTCGGCATGGGTGGCATAACCCTGGAAATTTCGATAGAGCAGATTATTTTGTTGAGCAATGGCCAGTTCATCATCGGGTTTGGCAAAATGATCCATGCCAATATAAACATAGCCGGCAGCTGATAGTCGATCAATGGTCATTTTTAAAATATCGAGTTTTACCAGTGGGCTGGGTAACTCATCTTCATTAATACGACGCTGAGGTTTAAATAATTGAGGCAGATGTGCGTAGTTAAAAATGGATAGTCGATCCGGGTTAATTTCAATGATGCGCTCTAAGGTGGCAGCAAAACTATCAACGGTCTGAAAGGGCAGGCCATAAATCAGGTCAACACTGATGGATTTAAAGCCTTCCCGTCGAGCAGATTCAA
>JAOUMX010000095.1 GCA_029881275.1 Gammaproteobacteria bacterium
TGTGCCCTGTTCGGCGAGTGGTGTTATTCGTCGTCATCCTGATATTAAAAGCCTCAGACGTGAAGCTGATATGGTCAGTCTGGTGGAAACACAGCGCAAAATATTGAACAGTATCTGGCCGCTGCTCAAGCCCGGTGGCCGGTTACTCTATGCCACCTGTTCCATTTTCAAGCAGGAAAACGAACAGCAAATGGAGGCGTTTTTAGCCATGACTCATGATGCCAGTGAAATTTTAATAAATGCCACCTGGGGACAGGCACGTTCCCACGGTCGACAGATATTTCCCGGTGAGCAGGATATGGATGGTTTTTATTACGCCATATTGCAGAAAAAAGCCTGAACAGGGTGGAATAAATAAGTGAAAGGCGTAAACTTCGCGCCAAACATAGCAAAAAAAACAGCATGAAAATTCTAATTCTTGGTGCAGGCCAGGTAGGGTCTTCGGTAGCGGCGAATCTTGCCTCGGAAGCCAATGACATTACCCTGGTAGATTCAAAAATAGAGCTGCTCGCTGAGTTGCGAGATCGCCTGGATATTCAGACAGTCAGTGGCAATGCTGCCCATCCCGATGTTTTGCAACGTGCCGGTATTGAAGATGCCGACATGCTGATTGCCGTCACCAACAGTGATGAAATCAATATGGTTGCCTGTCAGGTTGCCTGGACATTGCATAGTACACCCACCAAGATTGCGCGTATCCGTTCCGCCCAGTACCTGAATCATCCCGAATTATTTATTGGCCATGCGCTGCCCATCGATGTGCTGATCAGTCCCGAGGAAATCGTCACCAATTACATCAGTAATATTATTGAGTACCCCGGCGCCTTGCAGGTACTGGAATTTGCCGAAGGCAAAGTGGTACTGGTGGGTATTAAAGCTTATTACGGTGGCCCATTGGTCGGGCACGAACTGCAGGATATTCGTAAACACATGCCCACTATCGATACCCGTGTGGCGGCGATTTATCGTCGCGGTAAGCCCCGCATTCCCCTCAGGCATACCGTAATCGAAGCCGATGATGTGGTGTTTTTTATTGCTGCCCGTGAGCATATTCGTGATGTCATGAAAGAACTGCGTCCAGCAGATAAACGCGCCAAACGGGTTATTATTGCCGGTGGCGGTAATATTGGTAAACGTCTGGCGCAGCGACTGGAAGAAAGGCATCAGGTTAAGTTGATTGAGCATAATGCGGTGCGTGCCCATTACTTATCTCAGGAGCTTGAGAAGACCGTGGTGTTGCTCGGTGACTCGGCGAATGAAGAATTATTGCTGGAAGAAAATATTGATAGCATGGATATTTTCTGTTCCGTGACCAATGATGATGAAGCCAATATTTTATCGGCCATGCTGGCCAAGCGTCTCGGCGCACGCAAGGTAATGTCGTTAATTAATCGCGCAGCTTATGTTGATTTAATGGAAAGCCATGATGCTATTGATGTGGCCATCTCGCCTGAACAGGCAACCATTGGTGCTTTGTTAACTCATGTTCGTAAAGGGGATGTGGTTTCTGTACACTCATTAAGACGCGGTGCAGCAGAAGCCATAGAAGCGATTGCCCACGGCGATGAAAAAACATCGAAAGTGGTTGGTCGTCGTATTGAGGAAATTACCCTGCCCGAAGGAACGACCATTGGCGCCGTTGTTAGAGGTAACGAAGTTCTTATTGCACATCACGATACGGTAATAGAAGCAGAAGATCATGTGGTTCTTTTTTTAGTCGATAAAAAGAAAATACATGAAGTCGAAAAACTCTTCCAGGTTGGCGTGACCTTTATTTAATCGTGCATTTTAAAGTCATACAACGAATCATCGGAATTCTGGTAATGCTGTTCAGCATTACATCATTGCCGCCGTTACTGATCGACCTCTGGTATCAGGAAGGAACCGGTTACGCATTCCTGGATAGTTACGCCACATTATTGATTACCGGTCTTGTCATGTGGTTACCGGTGAGAAATGAGAAACAGGATTTACGTTTACGTGATGGCTTTCTGGTGGTGGTGTTATTCTGGTTTGTACTCGGCGTTTCCGGTGCCTTGCCGTTTATTCTCTATGAACCACTGGATATCAGTGTTGCCGATGCGGTGTTTGAATCTATATCCGGGCTAACCACCACCGGGGCAACTGTTTTAACGGGTCTGGAAAATTTACCCCACTCGATTTTATTTTACCGACATGAACTGCAGTGGCTCGGTGGTATGGGTATTATCGTACTGGCGGTGGCAATTTTGCCCATGCTGGGTATCGGGGGTATGCAGTTATACCGGGCTGAAGCACCCGGTCCGGTAAAAGATAATAAATTAACACCGCGCATTACCGAAACAGCAAAAGCGCTCTGGTATATTTATCTGAGTTTAACCATCGCCTGTGCATTGTCATACTGGTTCGCCGGTATGGGTGCGTTTGATGCAATTGCGCACAGTTTTTCAACAGTGGCAATTGGTGGTTTCTCTACTCACGATGCCAGTATCGGTTTTTATGACAGTGTCTGGGTTGAAGCCACGGCCATGGTGTTTATGTTGCTGGGTGGTGTCAATTTTGCTTTGCACTTCATGGTGTTCCGGCGCTGGAATTTTAAAATTTATAGTTCCGATGCAGAGTTTGTGACCTATATTCGGGTGCTCTTTCTGGTGGCGATTATTTGTGTCTCCTATCTTTATTACAATCACACCTATGGTGATCTTGCCAGTGCATTAAGGCAGGGTGTTTTTCATGCAATTTCAATCGGCACCACCACCGGTTTTACCATGTCAGAATTTTATTTATGGCCGGGGTTCCTTCCCGTGTTATTACTGTTTTCCAGTTTTATCGGAGGTTGTGCAGGATCAACGGGTGGCGGTATGAAAGTCATACGTGTGCTGTTACTGTTAAAGCAGGGCATGCGTGAACTCATGCGCCTGGTACACCCCAGCGCCCAGGTGGTGGTAAAAATTGGCAATAAACCGGTGTCCGATTCTGTTATGGATGCGGTCTGGGGTTTCTTCGCGGCCTATGTCGGTGTCTTCGTTATTATGATGCTGTTATTAATGGCCAGCGGCATTGATCAGGTCACTTCTTTTTCTGCGGTAGCCGCTACCATGAATAATCTTGGTCCGGGACTGGGTGATGTAGGCGCTAATTATGCGGGCATTAATGATTTTGCAAAATGGGTGTTGTGTGTCTGTATGTTAATGGGACGCCTGGAAATCTTTACTCTGCTGGTATTATTTACCCCCGCCTTCTGGAGAAAATAATGCCGGACTGGGATCAGCATTATCTGCTGCGTGAAGCAGGTGAACAAAGCCCTGCAGATGTTCTGATTCAGAATGAGCATTTACTGCCGGTGAGTGGCAAAGTGCTGGATTATGCCTGTGGCCTGGGCGCCAATGCCTGCTGGCTGGCGGCTAAAGGTTATTCAGTTACTGCCTGGGATGGCTCTGCAATTGCGATTGATAAAATAAAAAAATATGCTGCCAGTCAAGCATTAACTATTCATGCTGAAGTCAGGGATCTGGAAAATAATCCACCCACGGCAGCGGAGTTTGATCTGGTTATCGTCAGCTTTTTTCTGCATCGTCCGACATTAAAAAAATTACAGGCTATTTTAAAACCCGGTGGCCTGTTGTGTTATCAGACCTTTTCAGGTGAACAATCGAATGGCCGGGGTCCATCGAATCCGGAATTCAGGTTACAGCAGGGCGAATTACTGAAAACGTTTGCTGATATGAAAATTTTATTTTATAGAGAAGATAATGGTGTAGGAAATTTGCAGCAGGGATTACGTGATCAGGTTATGTTTATCGCGGCAAAAAAATAATATGAATAAAGAACGACAGGCAGGTACCAGTAAACTGGTATACAAGACCCGATTTGAATGGGCATATTTAAAACCGGTTTACTGGACAAGCTGGTTATGGGTTCTGTTGTTATATGGCTTTTATGTATTACCGGATGGTGTTACCAACTGGCTTGCTAACAGGCTCGGAGACCTGGCACGGTTCAGTCATAAAAAAAGATTTCTTATTGCACAGAAAAATATTCAACTGTGTTTTCCAGATTTGTCCGATGCAGAAAAAGAAAATCTCATTAAACAGCATTACCGTGCGCAAATGCGCAGTGTTCTGCATTATGGATTAGTCTGGTGGGCATCCAGAAAAACACTGGCAGAAAAAATTATTATCAAAGGACAGGAAAATATCGATGCCAGTCTGAAAAAAGGACGATCGGTTATTATTATGACCAGTCACAGTGTCGGACTGGAAATGGCAGTGTCGGCCATTACCATGCGCTATCCTGTTTCCGGGCCATTTAAAGTGCTCAAAAACCCGGTGACAAACTGGTTTGTTGCCAAAGGCCGCACCCGTTTCGGTACCATTATTTATTCGCGTGAAGCGGGGCTGCGACCCATTATTAAAGACGTGCAGGCCGGTCAGTTAATGTTTTATTTGCCTGATGAAGATCTGGGAAAAGACCGTTCAATATTTGTACCCATGTTTAATGTGCAGAAAGCCACCGTGCCTGTGCTCGGGCGTCTGGCCAAAAACTGTCATGCCGATGTCCTGCCCTGTATTAGTTGTTATGATGAAAAACAGAAAAAATACATCATCCATGTTTTACCCGCTATGCAGGATTTTCCGCAGGGTGATGATAAACTTGATGCAACTCGAATGAATCAGGCCATAGAAAACACCGTGCATATTTGTCCGGCACAATATTTCTGGACGCTTAGATTATTTAGAACCCGGCCAGAGGGTGAAGAGAGATTCTATTAATTGCTATCAGTGGTTAATAAATGATTATTGACTAATTCGAGTCGATATCCATGTTGATAGATAACCTGTAAGTTCCAGCCATGTTCCTCATCAAGAAGCAGTTTTTTTCGCAAACGACTGATATGAATATCAACTGTGCGAGTATTCATGTTAGTTGAGGTATTCCATACTTTTTCGAGAAGTTCATTGCGTGTTATTAAGTGTCCAATATGATGAAACATATAGACAGCAAGATCGTATTCTTTTGGTGTTAAAGAGCATGTGATTTGATCAAGGGTTACGCTATGAGCATCAAGATCAAAATAGATGCCATTAATATTAATAAAGTTATGTTTCGAAGAAGAAAGTGAACTTCGCCTTAGTAGAGCACTGATGCGCGCAATAAGCTCAAGTGGTTTGATCGGCTTGGCTACGTAATCATCGGCGCCCAGCTGAAGTATTTTTGCAATATCCTGTTCAGAGTCATGTGATGTTAAAAATAGCACAGGAGTCTGAAAGCCATAGGTGTCACGCAGCCATTTAAGAATAATATCCCCATTAATATCAGGTAATTCCCAGTCGAGAATATACAGGTCGAAGCTTGATTGTGAAACTTTCTCTTTAAAATCAGTGCCATTAGTAAATATTTTACAGACGTGACCTGATGAAGAAAGGCAAATGCTGACGAACTCAGCAAGAGATGGGTCATCGTCGAGTATGGCTATATTCACGTGTGTTCTTAAGTGTTAATAAATAATTACTAAATGGTTACAGTTCTGAAACAAATAATAGTTTGTATTTGAATATAATCAAATTAAGGAAAACCTGAGTCATGAATTAACAGTAATGAACCGAGTTAAAGAAAGATGCAGATAAATGGAACATACAATTATGGAATGGTTTTCGTCTCCTACGTGATAGCTGCGGTTGCAGCTTATATAGTCCTTGGTCAAATACACCGCTTAAGACAAAGCAATGAAGGTTCAAAGTGCGCCTGGTTAGTTCTTGGTTCTGTAACGCTAGGTGCCGGTATATGGTCAATGCATTTTATTGGCATGCTGGCGTATCAGATGAATATGCTGATGCAATATGATATTAAAATAACTTTTGTATCAGTAGTGGCGGCCATGGTGACATCCTGGTTTGCACTCTGGTTTATGCGCAAAAGAGACATAAAGAATAAAAATATTATGATGGCCTCATTACTAATGGGTCTGGGAATATCCTCTATGCATTATATTGGTATGGAAGCCATGATTATGCAGGCAGAAGCTGTTTACGATTTGAGAATCGTTTGCTTGTCAGTTGGTGTTGCCATAGCTGCGTCTTATGTCGCAATCTGGTTAGCTATTCAGCAGGACAGATTTAAACTTAGCGAATCCCTGGTTATAAAAATAAGTGCATCATTGATATTGGCCATAGCCATATGTGGTATGCACTATGTGGGGATGGCAGCTGTAACTTATCAGCATAGCAATAAAGTGTTAACTCTAAATAGTTTTGTTAGTGAAGAAATGCTTGCGGCATGGATAGCGCTAATAACGTTAATCATTTTTTCGCTGGGTGCAATAACGTCCAGAGTAAAAGGTGATATTAATGATATGCCGGGAAAAGTCAGGCTTGGCATTATTATAATAATACTGGCGTTTGTTACCGCTGTAATATCAGGTGTTTCTACAAAAGTTTTTTATGACCAGGCGCTGATTAAAGAAAGGGAGTTATTGCTAAATAATGTTAAAGCGTTTGCAAATATGGTTGATTCAGTAGCCGTTTTTGATCTGGAGAATAGTCCTAATGCGCATGCAAAAGGGTCCAAGTTTGCAACACTGTCTCAGGTAGAAAAAGCATTTTTAAGGTTGAATTCCAGAGACAGTACTGGAGTAGTAACACGGTTTATTGATGATAGCGTGGATGGAATATCAGAAAATGCTCTTATATCAGATGATGAAGGATTAAGGTATGAGAAAAAATATAAATTATCTGAAGGCGAAATAATAAGTATAGATGCGGCAATGGTTGGCCAGACCGGTGCATTTTTATGGAAAGACAGTTATTCCGGAACTACAGATATTATTGCCTACAGTGGTATTCCGTCATTGGGTATGACCATGATTTCAGTGTTGCCAACCACTCGATATAAAGAAGAAATGAGTGACGCCATGTATCTTGTTGGTGGCGTGACATTAATAATGGTGATAGGCGGCTCTCTGGTGATTTATGGAATGCTGAATCCACTAATAAATGCGCTGCGAAAAAACAAGTTCGATCTGGAAGAGCAGATAGCCCAGAGAACAGGTGATTTAAAAAACGCTAATGACAGGCTACTTGCTGAAATCGAAGAGAAAAAGAATGCCGAGCATGAAATAAGAAAACTAATGCAGCTCGAAGAAAAGATATTTGATAGCACGACGAATGGTATTGTTGTAATTGATACTGAATACATGGTGTCAAGAATGAATGCAAGAGTATGTCAGATAGTTGAAAGGGACTATGGGGCATTAATTTATAGAAGTTTGTTGTCTCTATTATCAGATGATGAGATGAATAAATTGAAGGCGTCTCTTAATAATGTAATTGGCAGTGGAAAGACGATTCATGATATTGAATTAGTGGTAAATGGAAGTGACAGGGATATCAATATTAATATGGGTATAGCACCAATTTTTGATAATTCGGAGATTGTTGGCGCCGTATGCACAATAGAGGATATTACGGGAAGAAAAGAAATTGAAAACATATTGATAAGAGCTAAAGAAGAGGCAGAAACTGCAAGTAAATCGAAATCAGAATTTCTTGCTAATATGAGCCACGAAATAAGAACGCCAATGAATGGCGTTCTTGGCATGATTAATTTATTAACAGAAACAGACCTTGATAGAGAGCAGCGCGAATATGCAGAAACCGCATATAGCTCTGGCGAGCTGTTAATGAGTATTTTGAATGACATTCTTGATTTTTCAAAAATAGAAGCAGGCAAGCTTGAGATCGAGTCTACAGATTTTGATTTGTTAGGTACGGTTGAGGATGTAAATAGTCTGCTGGCAGAGCGAGCGCATAGCAAAGGAAATGAAATTAATTATGATGTTAGTGATGATGTTCCGCGATTTATGCGCGGCGATCCAACTCGTCTAAGGCAGATTATGATGAATTTGATTGGTAATGCAATCAAGTTTACAAAAAATGGCGAGATCATGACGAAAATAATGTTAGTAAACAGGAATGAAGAAAAGATAGTTGTCAGGTTTGAAATAAAGGATACAGGCATAGGAATCGAAAAAAATGCCCAGAGCAGAATCTTTAGCGCATTCAGTCAGGAAGATGGAACCACTACCAGACGTTTCGGTGGCACAGGCCTGGGCCTTTCAATTTGTAAACAATTAGTAGAGTTAATGAATGGCCGTATTGGGGTTGTGTCTGAAGTAGGTAAGGGCAGCGTTTTCTGGTATGAAATAGAAATGGAAGAGTCAGTAATTGAGCATGAATACAAAGAAGTAAATCATAATTTAAGTGATTTAAGGGTTCTGGTTGTTGATGATAATGAAACCAATCGTTTGATATACAAGAGGCAACTGGGGCACTGGGGTTGTGAGCCTGAAACAGCAGAGTCAGGCGTAGAAGCAATCGAAATGGTGAAGCATGCGCTGAGTGCTAGTGAGCCCTATGACCTGTTATTGCTGGATTATATGATGCCGGGAATGGATGGTATCGACGTTGCGAATGCAGTTAAAAGTCTTGATCAGTCAGTAGTGATAATTATGTTAACGTCGATGTGCGAAGATAGTGCGCGCCAGAAAAGTAAAGATGCTGGTGTTGATATTACTTTAACAAAACCAGTAAGAAATTCATTACTGTTCGATAGCATTAGTACAAAGATATCTGCTCGTAAGTCAATGTTAATCAATGATAGAAAAAAATCAGATGAGAGTGTTGCTCGAAAAGAAACAGTAAAGATCTCTGAGAGAAGGCTTCTTCTTGCTGAGGATAATGTCATTAATCAGAAGGTTGCGTTAGGCATGTTGAAGAAGCTCGGCTATGCGGCTGATATAGCAAATAATGGCGTGGAAGCATTACAAAAAGCTAAAGCTATAAAATATGATCTTATATTGATGGATTGCCAGATGCCAGAAATGGATGGTTATATGGCCACAAGAGAAATACGAAAGACAGAGTTAAATACAGAAACAGCTATTGTAGCGATGACAGCAAATGCAATGCAGGGCGACAGGGAAAAGTGTATTGAAAGTGGAATGAATGATTATATATCTAAGCCGATCAAGCCTGATGTGTTGTCCTTGATGTTGTCTTGCTGGTTAGGTGATGAAGACAAAAAAGTGGCCATATAAGGATGCGATTATTATGAGCAATGGTGAGAAAATATATATAGATAATGAAACCACCTCGATGCTAATCGAGGCGCTAGAAGATGAGTTCTTTGTAATTCTTAAAGAGTATATGGCTGCTGCAAGCAAACAAATAGAGCAATTAAAATCTATTGATCTAAATGATAAAGACGCTGTGACTTCTCTGGTACACATTATAAAAGGCTCAAGTGGTAATGTTGGTGCGATTTATTTAAGTTCAATTTGCGATGAGCTTGAATCAGGCTTGAGAATGAATGAATCACCTGATATTCCAGTTTATGTTAAAAAAATAGATGAGACGTTTAAAGGAACCTGTGAGCTTCTGGAAAAGCTGATACGTGAGGTTGCATAATGACAGATCTTGATGGTATTAAATCGAGGATTCTTGTGATTGATGACGATGCGATTACAAGAAAAATGATTGAAAAAACATTACTTAAGTCCGGTTACGATGTAGAGTCCCGTGCAGGGGGCAAAGATGGACTGGTATGCGCAGTGGAATTTAAACCGGAAATTATTCTGTTAGATGTCATTATGCCTGTTATGGACGGTTATCAGACATGTCAGGAATTGCGTAAAGTTTTTGATCACAATGAAACAAAAATAATAATGCTTACAGGTTTGAATGATGGCTCATCTGTTGATAAAGCATTTGATATGGGTGCTAATGATTTTATTACAAAACCAATAAACTGGTCGTTGCTGGTTGAGCGCGTTCGTTATGCTTTGCGTGAAAGGCACATGTATTATCAGCTGGCTGAGAATGAAGCCAGATTAAAGCAGTCGCAAAGAATGGCTGGCATTTCATACTGGGAATATAATCCAGAGACAGACGATGTAGAAATATCGGGTGTTTTTTGCGATGCAGCCCTGGGTGGTCAGAACAGTATCAATAAGGATAAGTTTTTTGATCTTATATATCATGAAGATCGGAAAATGATATTTGATGAGTTCTGTCGCATTTGTCTCGATGGTGGCAGCTATCATAAAGATCACCGGTTAATTGATAGTAATGGTAACGAGGTAATATATCAGCAACTGGCAGAAGCCATAGCAGGGTCGGATGGTCATCTGGTTAGTGTATTGGGAACACTTCAGGATATAACTAAAGAGCGACATGCCTCGGCATTGATTGAATATCAGAAATATTATGATGAGTTAACAGGTGCCCCCAACAAGCAGTTTTTTTATAAGGAATTAGAAGCTGTTATTGAAAAAGGCGATACCTGTGAATTAACAGCGATAGTCTTTATTGGTATTGATAGATTCAAAACCATTAACAATAGCCTGGGTTATAAAGTTGGTGATGAAATACTAAAGTCATCGGTTGACCGTATAAAGTTCGCAGCTGGTCTGCATAGTATAGTTTCAAGATA
>JAOUMX010000216.1 GCA_029881275.1 Gammaproteobacteria bacterium
ATTCATAATCCCAGGGCACTGTGAATACCATACGTGGTTCACTATCTGCATCAAAAAACATTTCTCGACTTCTATAATGATTTCCAATAGAAATTGCGACTGTAATTTTTTCATCCTGAGCGGGTGCAAAAGAAGAAAAATCAACCACGATGTCACGGGAATTAAGAAGATCCTGAAGATCTTCAGCACACCAGCCATCAGTCAGCGAGTTTTTCGTATTGGCACAATGCAGATCCCAGTTGTCATCAGGACCCGGCCATACAGAACCCAGTACATCAAGATCAGTGCGTTGTAGTGCCGGCTGATCACGGACATCACCTGGCAAATAAATTTCAACCTGATCAAAATCACTAAGCCTGCCATCACCATTAAAATCAAAACGTGACCATATTTCTTCTTTCACCAGGCAATAAAGACCATCATAAACGCAACCATCACGGTTATTATCCCGTTTGATATGACTGGGCTGTTCCAGATTTCGGGATAACTCACCCAGTTTAAATTGCGCTACGGCATCTCTGAAAGCACGAAAATCTGCCATATCTATCTGCCCATCACCAGGCAGTGCAGTATTGGCTCCGTCACCAGTTACCGTTACACCATCAACCGTACCATCATCGGCATCGACCAGCATTTCAACTGCTCGGTCTAATGACATCACCGCAGAAAACGCATCGACAATCGGCGGCTGGTCGGGCTCATTAGGCGAGGCTGTAAGATCACCAGCCTCACACAGGCTGATAAATTCCAGATTGGGTCCGGTGTATGCACCCGGTGTCACACTCATATCAAAATTCAAACTCTCTGCTGGCAGGTTACCGGTACTGACAATAATATTTTTAACTTCCGATACTGTTAAAAGAGGATCAATTGTCCATAAATAACCGGCCAGTCCTGTCACAATGGGTGCAGCAAATGATGTCCCGTTAGCGCTGGCATAAGCACCATTCTGAGCTGTACTGGTCATGCATGCCCCAGGCGCGGAAATCTGGCCACCAGTGCTTGAGGTAAAGTTTCTTCTGCCTCCCCTGCCCTGCCAGTTGACGCCTTCAACCACTAATATATTTTCAGCTTTAAAATGATTTCCAGACTCGTCTTCAATACCTTCCAGTGCCAGGTAATTGAGAGGGCTTAACCATTTCGCCGGAACATCATCCCAGGGATAATCATCAACAAACATGCTGCTGTTACCGGCTGCGGCGACAATTAACACATCATAATTTTTAATCAGGTGCCAGGTAAGCTCGGCATATTTTTTTAAAACTATTTCGGCTTCCGGTATGTTTTGCGGGTGGTCACAGGTGTTATTCTCAAAACACCTATCCCAGTTAAAACCCATACTCACGTTAACTACGCGTGTGAGGGGATTGAATTCGAGCAAAGCAGAAAGCGCAACAGCCTGTTGAATAAAAGTCGAACTAACTCTGCGTATTAAATCAGAACCACCATAATCTACAGATACAGGTGAATCCATAATGCGGGCAAAGGGATGAATCCCCTCCACTCCTTTACCTGCAGCATCTGCCTGGTATTTATCATGAGTCGCTGAAATGATACCGGCCACCATATTGCCATGACAGGAGAGACTTGAACGGTCCTTTCTCGCATAAGGAATATCAATATGGGATTGAAAGCCAGCATCAACAACACCAATGGGTGGCAACAACTCCTCAGGAGATTTATTTTCTAACAGCGCCTGTCTTTTAATAGCATCATTAAAATTCCAGGCAGCAGGCATGCGAATAAACTCTATCCACCAGTTACCAGAATATTCCGTTTTTTCCCATGCCCTGTTACCCACACCTCCAAAATATGTTCCCGTCCATTCACTGTCTACAGGTTCTTTAGTATCCTCACAACCAGAGGGATCTAATCCGGCGCTTTCGCCACCCTCCTGGAAATCAATCAGAATATCTTCAACGGCTACATCAATCAGTGGACTGGCCTGAAGAATATTTCTTGCATTGACCAGGTCTTCCTGGGTAGATCCATCCAGCAAGTCAACATAAATTAGACCTGCGCCTGCCGAACCGCTTACTTTGACGGGGATACTTGCGAAGAGTTTATTAACCTCGTCTGTTGTGCTGGATGGATTAATTTTGACAACCAGTCGTGACACATGGATTTCCATGCCCTTAACCAGGCCATCTGCCGTGGCCACTTTATAATCTGAAGCTTGTGGAGGATTGGGAAAATACGCCGGCACAGAGTCAACTGCAGGTGATTGAGGATCGCCCTGTAATTGATCTTCAGCCGTAATGGTTACATTATCAGAACTAGCGCCAGAAGAAGACGAACCGCCTCCGCAACCTGATAAAGCCCAGAACAATAATAAGAAAACAAAATAATAACGCTGCATACATCACCTGCATACTGCTCCTTGATACGCATCGTGACACTAATAACAACACAAGAATTTTTTAATTCACATTTGTTTTATACAAAATAAACACTTTAATTTCATTGATACTAAACAACGTTGCATCGATCAAAGCATTTTAATTCTGAGTAATTTATGAGGCAATAACAAGATGGGAGGGAGACACAACACTTTTTAATTCAACAATGCATTCTTTACACAACACAGATAAATAATAAAATCAAAGCATAAACCGGTCAGGATGAAACGACTCGAAGCGTGTTTGCGTGTGTAGATGACACGCAAATTAATCATGCCGAAGGCTAGCAAATCCAGGAGCCCTTTAATATCTTACCCATGAGAAAGGAAAC
>JAOUMX010000217.1 GCA_029881275.1 Gammaproteobacteria bacterium
CATTTTCGGACATTTTGTAAGATTGCATTAACAGTCCTTTGGCTTTTTCAACATCCTGTTTATCATTCAGTTGATTCTCAAGTAAGGTTATTTCCTGCTCTAGCTCGATGATTTTCTGAATTTGATTGAGGTTTATCTGGTAGCGTGTAATCGTGACTCTGATAAAGCTTTGCATGCGTTCAGGCGATATTTTTCCAGTTATACATGAATGGGCGCCGGCAAGCATGGTTTGCTCTGTAATATTCACATCAGCATTCATTGCCAGAACAACCACTGGGCAGATAATATTGTCGCGGAATATAGAAAGCTGCTGTAGTAGAGTTTCTGATGGTGTACTAACAGATATAACCAGAATGTCAGGTGGATCAGATTGAATTGAGCTGACCCAGGGTGAAGTAATAGAGCAGGCAAGATTCACTGTATAACCTGCATTATCAAGTAGCATTGCTGTTGTATTCTGGTGTTCGATATTGTCGTAAATAAGTGCAATATTCATCTAATCTTAACCTGTAGAAAATAATAATTTCTTATTTTGAGTTCATTGTTAAATTAATTAGAGCAAATAACATGCCAGTATAAATACAGGGTATATGAGTTCTGTTGAGGTTTTTTTGTATTATATTTGTGCAAATGACCTATTGATGAGACAAAAAAGCGCATTAAGTTTTTTAAATAAAATAACCGGGCAAGCCCGGTTATTTATACAGTTGTATTTAACACTGTTAGGCGGCTTTTTCTGCAGCAGCTACTTTCATGGTATCTGTAACTAAAGTATAGACTCCTATCCACGCGGATTTGGTGTCTTCTGTGAAGTCATCTTTAAGACCTGTAGCCAGTGTCCATATTAGTGCCTCTCCTACAGTATCATAATGTTCATCCTTAACACCGTAATCAACATGGCGTTTTCCCATTTCCTGTATGGCAGGAACAATGGTATCCAGTTTATCAAGGGCGTTGACAGCTGTATTAAGAATAGCCATGAGTTTTCTACCCTGTTCCTTCATGTCATTGGTTTTAAATAAAGATTTGACTGAAGGGTCAAGTTCAAAAAGTTTTCCGTAAAATAATTCGGCTGCTGTTTCAGATATAGGTGCCACTTTAGCCCATGATTCTTTTACTAGTGTAATGTTTTCTGGTGTCATAATAATTTCCTTTTTAATTGAAGTAATATAGTTAAATTTATCCGTCAACTGGTATGCGAATAACAACGCCACCCATGACTTCACCAATTTTGAAATCGGTTTTAGGTGAGTCTTTATGCTTGTTGTGACATGAAACGCAAACAGGCGCTACACCGACATCAGGGTAGATAGCGGTAAAGTATTTTTTTCCTCCCAGCTCTTCTTTGATGTAGTAGTTCTTTCCTGGGTTATCGGCAATAAATTTCAGTCCTTCTTTTTCAGCGTTTGTTTTTGGCGCATTTTGGCTATTAATGGGCCATAGAGATTGTAATGAATAGCTGAAATTAACATCAGGATTGTCAGCTATGCGTTCTGCAACATTTTCAGCACCCATGCGGAACATCTGTGCAGGCAGAGGCAGTGCTTTGTCATCGATAAAGTGTTCGCTGGCTTTAATGACTTTTTCTTTTTTGACGAGTCGACCAACTACTTTCTTTGTATAAATCGCCCGGTCTGAATCAAGAACAGCATGCAGTGCATCTGCCATGACTTTTAGCGGGACAGTGTCTGAAGCAGTAGCATGCATGGCCGACAAAGATAGCACTGAAGCAATGCTGAGTGTGATTAAAGATTTTGATGGTTTCATAATGGCCTCCGGAGCTCAGGTTAAATAAAATAATTATTCATCAGTACTGGATTTTTCAAGATGACGTTGATGATCTTTTTTGGCCATATCCATACTTGGAATATGAATAGCAGGTTTGCCTTTAAAATTGTGTTCAATCAGTTGTGCATCAGCCAATGAGTCGATAGAGAATTCAAGGCCATGACATTGCATGCAGACCGAGCGAATCATTTTTTCATTTGGAACAAGATTCGCATTCTGGTTATGTTGAACCATGATTCGGCTAAGCCATTCACTAACATCATAAGAAATACGAGGCATGTGACAGCTGGCACAGGAAACACCTGTGCCTTCTTCGGCAGCACCGGATTGTTCTAGTTGCCATAAAACAAAATGTTTTGATTGTTTATAAGAAAGACTGTGCTTGTCATTATGGCAGGTAAGGCAGGCATCTACGGCCGCAGTTGTAATGTCATATTTATGTGCGGGATGACAGGAATTACAGTCCAGTTCATTGTTCATGCTGTCTGTTTTCATCGGTAACATAGCCATTTCAGGTGTCATTGCAGATAGACCAGAGCCCAAACGCATACCATGTTTCCCGCGTTTAAAATGTTGAACTTCCATTTCATGGCAACTTACGCAGGCAGTGTGATCTGGCCTGTTAATCCATTTTGAATCTTGCGGTTTATTATTGTTCTGTAGATGGCAGGATGTGCAATTTGCACCACTTCTAGAGTGGCTACTGATTAACCAGTCATTGTTAATTTTATCTGTTGATACTATGGCTTCAGGTTTGTCAGATTCAGTTATAGTGAGAGGTTTAACCGGGTATTGATTGTGAGGATATGATGCAACTTCATCCAGCAGATAGGCAAATTCACGTCTGGGCAAAACCGGTTTATCGAGAAGGTCGGGTTCATCAAGGTGTTTAATTAGAAAGTCTGTATATAGAGATCGGTTATTATGGTAATTATGGCAAC
>JAOUMX010000096.1 GCA_029881275.1 Gammaproteobacteria bacterium
AAGTTCCTGCTTGATAAATTGACTCAGCTCAATTTCGTAAATAATATTTTTCTAATATAACAACCTCTGCGCCCGTCATTGTTGATTATCGAAGACAACCGAGACCTATCTGACAGAGGCCACTACAACCTTTTAGCCCGGAACAGTTACGTCCCTGCATGAAGCGCCAAACGGCAATCAACACACCGCAATGCTTTTTAACTATAAGCTCTTGCCGTGTTTTTCCTAACTATCATCAAGGTTTATTGATCTAACAACACCATCCATACACCTGCACACCCACTCTTTTGATTATTATCAACGCGCCCGGCAGATGCTTTCCGTAGAATTCTTCAAAACAATAAGCCGTATAAAGATCCCGCCTCTAATCGAGGTGTTAAATCCAAAATATCTTGTCTATTTTTTCAGGGAGATACTTGTGTCGAAAGATGCTGAAATAGCATTAAACCTTAACTGGTATGATAATGACGGTAATAACCTTGTTGATGAGGAAATGATTACCAATATGTCAGTTGATGAGATACTCGCATTATTCGATGCACCTTTCTGGAATCAACTTTACCATTGCTGGGAAGCAAGCAACAAAGAACTCAAGGCTATACGACCTAATGTAAAACATACTATTGATACTGACAAGTATTCCTACTTTGTTGAAATTTATAAAATCCAGAAAAACCAGTCATACTAAAAAACAATTAACTCAATAAAAAATAGGCAATGATTATAAAAAATCGTTAAAAATCATTGCCCATTAGAATGTTACAATTAATCCATCATCAATGATGTTTCCACAAAACTTCTTCTGTCCTTCTAGGCACATGGGAACGACGATCCAGACCAAATGATTCAAATCGAAAAAGATTACGACGATCATAACTAACACGACGCTCTATTCTGGTGCGACGATCTGGACCCTGGTAACTTTCTCTAATGGTAACTCTAGATAACATTTCGGCACCTCCGATATTAGCCCCGAAAATTCTTAACAGGGAATAGTATACCTCATTCACCTGACATTTTGACCTTGATAAACCTGTACAAACCCATATCATTAACGCTTAATTGATAATCAACATAAAAATAATGAATCTACATGGAATCATCATCAATTAATCTTATTAACTTTTCAGTCAACAACTGGCATCATCTCTATTCTCTGGAACAGGCCATTCAAAAGCAACAACAGGCCACTGGCAGCACGCTGACCATACAGGGCACTATCAGGAATGCCGAATTACTCGCAAACCAGGATACCGGGGTTGAAATTTCATTTAAAAAAGTCACGGGTATACCCGAATACGAATCAACCCCTACACAAAGCATCATACTTGGCGAAATTAACCGACAGGACAATAAATTAAACTGCACCCTGCTCGTTGACGAAACCGTATTTGAAGAATTACGAAAAAACTTGATGGAATATGCCGACATTGATGGCATACATATTGTAGTAACACTCGGCATATTAATTAATAAACCGTGGCCTGTTAACACAAAGGCAAAACTGGTTAAACTGGATTACGCCATGAAGGGTGATGCCTGATATTCACTTCATAAACCGTGACACATAATCAAGGAAGATCTTCCGGTTCTGCTCATATTGAAAAGTATAATTATGATCCCCTTGCAGTTTTTCGAAATATTTTGGCTGCGTCGCCGCTGCAAACAATACCCCTGCATGATAATAGGGCACAATTTCATCCTCTGAACTATGCATAATCAACAATGGCACTGGCGCAATATTTTTCACATAATCAACAGGCGCATAATCATTACTAACTGTATATGATAAAGGCCATTGAAACGCCCATGTCAGCCATGATCTTGACAGAGCATCACGCACTATTTTGCGATAATCGCTGAACGCACCAATGGAAACAACGCCACTAATCTGATTCTTATAGTCAGAATGGGCAACCGCATAAATACTCAGACTGGCACCCATACTATGCCCAAAAACAATAAGCCCTTTATCGCTTTGTTTATTGTGAATGGCATATTCAATAGAAGCCCCCACATCCTGAAGACTACCTGGCAAATCAGCATTGCCATTTGATTGACCATAACCCCGGTAATCGACCAGAAAAACCTCATAGCCCTGCTCTGGCAACCAGTAAACCGTAGCCAGATGCGTACTGATATTCTCACCATTGCCATGAAAAAACACAATACTGCCATGTGTTACCCCTTTGGCAGGCAAATACCAGCCATGTAAGGCCACGCCTTTCTGACTATGTATAACTATATCCTTATACTCGATTCCAACCTGTGCAGGTGACCTCAATAACTTTGTCATAGGCGCAAACATCCAATTCGTACACCCTGCCAGCCCTGCAATCATGAATGACAAAACAACCATCAGAGCAATCATCTTTTTTGAATTCACGTTTACCCCATATTCCATATATCGATTTCAATCAAATAGTTGAAGTTATGATTTATGACACATTTTTAATAATCACTGTTGCATACTCAGCGGATAGTGCTAATCTTATTCAGGTAGTTCGTCTAACCATAATAATTCTATTCGGCAAAATATGTCGAGTAATGGAGAATAAGCATGATGAAAAAAGTAATTTGTAGTGCGGTTTTACTGGCAGCCTCTTCTGGCGCATTTGCTGAAGCACCAGGCGGCCCAGGCTGTGGCTGGGGCAACATGTTATTTGAAGGCCAAAACGGTCCTGTTCATTTTTTAGCCACAACAACTAACGGGACATCAGGCAACAAAACTTTTGGTATGACTTCTGGCACCAACGGCTGCTCTATCGATGGCAAGCTGACATACGGTGGCAAATCAATGATCAGTTCAATCATGGACAGATTTTCAGAAGACGTTGCTCAGGGTAGCGGTGAAGCATTAGATGCAGTTGCTGTTATCTACAATATTGCACCAGAAGATCGTGCAACTTTTGCAGCTGTGACTCATGAAAACTTCAAGGTTATTTTCCCAACTGCACAGGTAACAGCTGAAGATGTGATTTCTTCTCTGGAAACTGTTATGAAGTCAGATGCACGTTTAGCCAAATACGTTATTTAATTTCTAATTACTTAACAAATTTGAAAGCCCTGTATATTAAATACAGGGCTTTTTTATTGGCTGCAATAAGGAAATCAGGAAATTTTCACCGATTAGATTCAACTTTCTTTACAGCACCCGAAAATAACTATATCGTTCATGCGCAAAACCATAATTAAGCCACAACTTTTACCCTTTCTCTTTTTAAGATTGAACATGCGTTATTTAAAAAACTATTTCATTCCTGCTCTTACTCTGTTCCTGACAACAACACCATGCAGTTATGCAACCTCACTAGAGACAATCAATCAACTACAGGCAAATGCTGTTGCCAACCAGTTATCACAGCATCCAGAATGGATTAATCTACTTCATTACGAACAAACCAACTGGTTTAACAATGATTATGTCAGCCAGGTGGATGATGCACGGTTTTTTAATGCCGAAGATGGCAAAACCAACCCGACGGCTGAACTATCTGAAACCATTAACGCTTTTTTTAAAACGGATATAACGGGCGACAATCATGCCCAATGTAAATTTGTTGCCCGTCTTGAATGGCTGAAAGAAAAACTGCCTGATCTTCAAACTTCATTACCCGAGGTTACCTGTAAAGAATATCTTGAATGGCGTGCCAACATACCCGATGAAAGCGTCACTATGGTCTTTCCTGCCTATCATTTAAACAGCCCGTCATCGATGTTTGGACATACCCTGATTCGACTTGACCCGCCTGCAGACAGGCAGGGCTCTGAATGGCTGTCCATTGCAGTTAATTTTGGCGCCAATGTCACCGATGGTGACAATTCACTGTTCTATGCATTCAAAGGATTATCGGGCGGCTATCCCGGTTACTTTATCGTCACACCTTATTTTAAAAAAATTAAAGAATATAATTACCGTGAAAAACGGGATATCTGGGAATACCCACTGAATCTGACAGCTGAAGAAACCCGTCGCATGGTGACTCACTTATGGGAATTAAGAGATATTCAATTTGATTATTATTTCTTCGATGAAAATTGTTCCTATCGCCTGCTGGAACTACTCGAAGTCGCACGCCCCGGCATTGATCTAACCAATGAATTCAAACTCACAGCCATACCGGTTGATACGGTAAGATCCATCGAAGATGCTGGCCTGATCACTGCAGCCACCTATCGACCTTCTCAGGTTACAGTACTGGAATATTTACTTGCCAAAATTCCAAACAAAAATCACCACCTGATTGAAGCCATTGCCAATGACCCTGAACTTACTCGATCTTCTGAATTCACTGATTTGCCCACCATTGAACAACGTCAGCTTGTCGAAATCTCATATAAATATTTACGCTATCAGCAAACTGGAACAGTAAGAGACGAAGCGATCGCGACTCGAAGCCATGAATTACTTGGAATACTGAATTCATACCCTGCACAACAGACAGCACCCACGCCTACCAGTAACAACCAGCCGGAAAAAGGACATTATAGTAAACGACTGACCATCGGTTATGGTGAAGAAAACAAGAGTAACTATGCTGAACTGGGTTACAAACTGTCCTTCCATAATCTGGAAGACAACGAAGCCGGTTTTTTACAGGGCGCGCAAATTAATCTTGGCAATATACAATTAAGAGCTTACCAAGATGAATCAATACGACTACAACAATTTGATGTGGTTGATATTTTTTCACTGACACCACGCACACGATTATTTGATCCGTTATCATGGCGCATTTATACTGGTGCCGAACGACAATACACAGCAGGTAAAGATCGGCTGGTCGCCCATGTTACCGGTGGCGCAGGTGTTGCTTATCAACCGATCAATAACAATATTATCTACAGCATGCTATTAGCACGTATAGAACGTAATAGTGCTTTTGATAACAACATAACACCTGCACTTGGTGCGTCATTAGGAATGCTACATCATTTTGGTAACAGCACAGCAAGGCTGGAATTGAGCGGTGAAGAATTTGACAATCATGAATACCGTCACCGCGGTTTATACACTCAAAACTTTGTAATTTCACGTAACCATTCAATTAAAATTAATGCTACTCGTGAGGAACAACGTAGCATCCATTTTTCTGAATTTGGTATTAACTACCAGTACTATTTTTTCTAAAAAATTCATCTGAATTCATTCTGACACTTTTATTTTCTCAGCGCTGGCAAGCTAATAAACTGCTTTGCCTCCTGCAAGACAAAACGCTTAAACTCCTGGCCCACAGGTGACAACCGTTTACCACTTCTCTGCACAATATGCCAATGCCTGATTATTGGAAAATTTTCAACATCCAAAATGGCAAGACGCCGGGTTTCCAGTTCAAGTTCCAGCGTATGAATAGAAACAATACCTAAACCCAGCCCCGCTTCTACTGCCTGTTTTATGGCTTCATTACTGGTCATTTCTATACCGGTGTGAAAGGTCACATGGTGCTCATCAAATACGCGCTGTATCGCACTGCGGGTACCTGAACCTGATTCACGCACCACAAAATGCTCGTTCTCAAATTTTGAAAGATGAATGTTTTTTTCTTTGACCAGCTCATGATTTGCTGGTGCAATCATGACCAGGGGATTTTCCATGAAGATTTCAGACTCCGTATCGACGCCTTCCGGTGGCTGCCCCATAATGACCAGATCAGGCTCATTATTCTCAAGCTGGCGACGTAAACTTTCCCGGTTAGTGATATCAAGACTGATAGTCACGCCCTCATAGCGCTGGGAAAAGTCTGCCAGCAATCGGGTTGCAAAATGACTGGCCGTGGTCGCTACAGAAATCGCCAAACGTCCACGGTGCAAACCTTTTAACTCTTTGATCACCGTATCCGCCTCTTTCAGTAAATGCCCTATGCTCTGGCTATAGACATACATTTCTCGCCCGGCGTTGGTGAGATTAATCTTTTTACCCACATGCTCAAACAACGGCAGACCAATACTCTCCTCTAACTGTTTGATTTGCATAGAAACACCCGGCTGACTCAGGTGCAGATGATCGGCTGCACGGGTATAACTATTAAAGCGGGCTACTGCCTCAAATACCTGTAATTGCCTGAAGGTAACATGCATAATTAGCATCCCTATATAAGGTTTAGTTCACTTCTGTAAATACTATAAACATTTACTTATGATAACAATCATAAATTCTGAATATCTTTATAGTTCGTTTATCATATACTGCCCATCCCACTGAATCACAGGGTATAGATTTTTGTATATCAGGTGATTTAAACGCCAGCAGAACAAGATTGACTCTAACTGGCCAGGAAAAAGAATTTTAAAACCTTGTTAACGACTAGGAGGCCATAATGGCTAAAAAGTACGACGCCGGTGTTAAAGAATACCGCGAAACATATTGGATGCCCGAATACACTCCATTAGAGACTGATATTCTGGCATGCTTCAAAATCACTCCACAGGCAGGTGTTCCTCGTGAAGAAGTTGCGGCTGCGGTTGCTGCTGAATCTTCAACAGGTACATGGACAACTGTATGGACTGACCTGTTAACTGATCTGGACTACTACAAAGGTCGTGCTTACGCGATTGAAGACGTACCAGGTGATGACACTTGCTTCTACGCATTTGTTGCTTACCCAATCGATCTGTTCGAAGAAGGCTCTGTTGTAAACGTACTGACTTCATTAGTCGGTAACGTATTTGGCTTTAAAGCACTGCGTGCACTTCGTTTAGAAGATATCCGCTTCCCAATTGCCTATGTTATGACTTGTAATGGACCACCACAGGGTATCCAGGTTGAGCGTGACATCATGAACAAATACGGCCGTCCTATGCTGGGTTGTACTATCAAGCCTAAACTGGGTCTGTCTGCTAAAAACTACGGTCGTGCCTGTTATGAAGGTCTGCGCGGCGGTCTTGACTTCACCAAAGATGACGAAAACGTTAACTCTCAGCCATTCATGCGCTGGAAGCACCGTTTCGACTTCGTTATGGAAGCGATTGTGAAAGCAGAAGCTGAAACTGGTGAGAAGAAAGGTCACTACCTGAACGTTACTGCTCCAACTGCTGACGAAATGATGCGTCGTGCCGAATACGCACACGAAATTGGCGCTCCTATCATCATGCATGACTTCCTGACTGGCGGTTTCTCTGCGAATACTCAGCTGGCTCAATGGTGTCAGGACAAAGGTATGCTGCTGCACATTCACCGTGCAATGCACGCGGTACTTGACCGTAACCCCCACCACGGTATCCACTTCCGCGTACTGACTAAATGTCTACGTCTGTCTGGTGGTGACCATCTGCATTCAGGTACTGTTGTTGGTAAGCTGGAAGGCGACCGTGACGCGACTCTGGGCTGGATCGACATTATGCGTGATTCATTCATCAAAGAAGATCGTTCACGCGGTATCTTCTTCGATCAGGACTGGGGCTCAATGCCTGGCGTTATCCCAGTTGCATCTGGTGGTATCCATGTATGGCACATGCCTGCTCTGGTTAGCATCTTTGGTGATGACTCAGTACTGCAGTTCGGTGGTGGTACATTAGGTCACCCATGGGGCAATGCTGCTGGTGCGGCTGCTAACCGTGTTGCGGTTGAAGCTTGTGTTGAAGCACGTAACTCAGGTCGTGAACTTGAAAAAGAAGGTAAGGACATTCTTACTAACGCTGCCAAGTCTAGCCCAGAGCTTAAAGCTGCGATGGAAACTTGGAAAGAAATCAAGTTCGAATTCGACACAGTTGACAAGCTGGACGTATCTCACAAGTAAGATGACAAGATTCAGGGAGGGGCTTATGCCCCACCCACTTGCCATAACTTGAAGAACGTTATTTAGCAAAACAATTTATTTGGAGTAAATCACAATGAGTGATATGCAAGATTACAACTCGAGCTTAGCTGATGCTGCAAGCCGTAAGTTTGAAACTTTTTCTTACCTGCCAGCTATGAATTCTGATCAGATCCGTACACAGATCGAGTACATCGTATCTAAAGGTTGGAATCCATCAATTGAACACACTGAGCCTCAGAATGCCAGTGGTTCTTACTGGTACATGTGGAAGCTGCCAATGTTCGGTGAAACTGACGTTGACGCTATCCTGGCTGAGTGTGAAGCATGTAAAAAAGCACACCCAGGCAATCACGTACGTCTGTTAGGTCTGGACAACTTTGCACAGTGTGCTGGTGCATCTATGGTTATTTTCCGCGGTGAAGCTGTTTAATCAGCCGGGGTAAAACCAGACAAATAAGGCCCCTGTTCTACACAATGTGGTCAGGGGCTTTTTTTAACTCTGTAATAAAAGGTTTTTAGTATGCCAGGACCAAGTTCCAAACCCGATAAATACGTCGGCATTGATAATGATTTATTTAATGGCATGACCAATATTGGTAAAACTATTCGTGATGCATGGGTGTTTGAACTGATCCCTGAAACTGAAACCTGTTCAGGCTGGAACCTAGCCGGGATTGACGCTTTATTACAAAAGGTTAATGCCGAGTGGGATAAGTACGGTTGCCTGGTCAGCCGTTTACCACCAGAACTGTTTGAACGCCATCAACGTATTCACGGCGAAGCCGTGGAAAAAGCCAGATCTCTGGGCTGGGATGGTGAATATGAAACATACAGTGATCAATAAAAGAATTAAGTAAACAGAAACATCAAATACAAAAGGTGTGTTATGGCAGATATAACAGTAGATCCCCAACAGTACATCATCAAAAATGAGCCTTATTTTGAACCGGTAGCCAATGAAATTGAGCTATACGAAGCTGCTTACAATGCACGTATGCCAATGATGCTTAAGGGTCCAACAGGCTGCGGTAAATCTCGTTTTGTTGAATACATGGCTTATAAACTGAAACGCCCTCTGATTACAGTTGCCTGTAATGAAGATATGACAGCATCTGATCTGGTTGGTCGTTTCCTGTTAGATAAAGACGGTACCAAATGGCAGGACGGTCCTCTGGCGACTGCAGCGCGTATCGGTGCAATCTGCTATCTGGACGAAGTGGTTGAAGCACGTCAGGATACAACTGTTGTTATCCATCCATTAACTGACCACCGTCGTACACTGCCTTTAGATAAAAAAGGTGAGTTAATCGAAGCCCATCCTGATTTTCAGCTGGTTATTTCATATAACCCGGGCTACCAGAGTTTGATGAAAGACTTAAAACAGTCAACTAAACAGCGTTTTGGTGCACTTGACTTTGACTATCCCATTGAAGAAACTGAAATCGCCATCGTCTCCAAAGAATCCGGTGTTGATAAAGGGATAGCACAGAAACTGGTTCAAATTGCGCACCGTGCACGTAATCTGAAAGGGCACGGTCTGGATGAAGGTATTTCTACACGTCTGCTGGTATATGCCGGTCAGTTAATTGCTAAAGGCGTTGCCCCACAGGCTGCCTGTAGCATGACGATGGTTACACCTTTAACAGATGATCCAGATATGCGTGATACACTGGATGCAGCAGTACAGACATTCTTTGGTTAAATTTTTTACCGTCGATTCAAGATGCGTCATATCTTGCTGGCGGCAAGGTATGGCGACAAAACATTAACCTTTTATTTCTGGTTAGGTAAAAAAATGTCGATCAATCTCGAAGATTACGAAGAACAGTTAAAGGACGTCGCGCCAGAAGTGCGCGATGTTCTTAACGGCACATTTCAGGAAGCCGCGCGCATTATGTCGCCTACCGGGCTGGAAGCATACCTGAGTGGTGCGAAAGCCATGAGCAACCTCGGTCGAGGCTCTGACCTTGTTATAACCTACCTGCAGGAAATGCCACTGGTTGCCAAGGAATGTGGTGAAGACATAATAGATGACTGTATTACTGCAGCCATGAAACTGTCTTCCATGACATCCGGTGAAGTTATTACCCTACTCTTTAGTAGCCTGCCATCTGCGGCACGCCATCTTGGGGACGGTCAGCTGGTACGTGGTTACCTGACATTTATACATCAGTTTGCTTCCACTGCCGCACGTGGCTTACGCCCAATGCTCAATCACATGGATGAGCTACTGGATAAACTCACCCTCAGCGGTCTACGTCGCTGGGCGCATTTTGGCACCCAGGCCTATCGTCGTGACTTTAATAATCTGACTACCTACTTTAATCTGGAGTCCGCAGATTCAAAAGCGATGTTACAAAAAGAACGTCGTGGAGTTCTGTTTATTAAAGTACAACGTAAACTTAATTTCTATTTACGCGCCTTATGGGGCAGAGACTTTTTCCTGCGCCCAACCGGTGCGGACTACACTGACTTCCGTCCATATATTGAGCATCGCGTACTGCATGTACCCGATGCAGTAGATAATATTGGTGAAGGTAATAAACGAGTTGAAGGCCTTGAATTGTACCGTGCAACTGCGGCACATATGGCTTCTCATATGTGTTATTCCACTTCAGCGATTTCTGCCGAACAATTAAGCCCGGCACAAATGTTCTTTATCGGCT
>JAOUMX010000097.1 GCA_029881275.1 Gammaproteobacteria bacterium
GGTCCGCCAGATAAATAAAAAAGGCCACCTGTTTTTCAGGTGGCCTTTTTTGTTTATTTTGTGGACTGGATGGTTTGATGAGAAGCCGAAGGTTCGACAAATTTGTGAGGAACAAATTTGAACAGGGTCATGGTGTTTATGACCCTGGTCCGAAGGGCGGAGGGCAGGGATGCCCGGAGTATTCCCGTCCGGTCCGCCAGATAAATAAAAAAGGCCACCTGTTTTTCAGGTGGCCTTTTTTGTTTATTTTGTGGACTGGATGGTTTGATGAGAAGCCGAAGGTTCGACAAATTTGTGAGGAACAAATTTGAACAGGGCTGTGATTATTACGATTCGGATCCGAAGGTGATCGGGGTATTTCGTAAATTTTACTATAAAAAAAGCCCGGCTTATAACCGGGCTTTTTTTGAGATTTTGTTTAACTGACTTATTTGGCGTCAGATTCGCTTTCGGCTTGGCCTGCAGCTGGCGCTATCGTCTTGATATCCTGGCCAGTAACAGGACTAGTAGTCTCTTCATCCGTCATGGCGCTTTCTTCCAGCCATTGCTGATAATTAGCGCCGGTTTTTTCAATGCCCTGGCATTTTATTAGTTCATCCTGATTTAAACTGGCAGGGCATTCCGCATTGGCCAGTCCAGTTACCAGTAATCCACACAACAGTATTGTCATTTTCAGTTTCATCATTTTGTCCTTTTAAGTAGAGTGTTTTGAAAACGGGATAATGATATGCCGATTAAAAATTGACAGTGAGTATTATCTTATCTATCTGAGATGTTAATCACATTAAGATTTAAAGCAGTAAGCGGGAAGGCTGGGAGAGGGTGTTTATCGCCGTCGTGTTGAGGGTTTGGCATTATCCAGATCCGTCTGGACCTGCTGACGACTGCGTTCATAGACAATTTCCCGACCCATGACATTGCCAACATAGGCCATGCCGTTATGGGTGGGTGTTAACTGGCATTTTATGCTGTGAGCGCCTTCGCCGACCATGACTTCAATATGGTCAGCTTTTTTACTGTAAACCAGTACTTCTATGATTTGATCATTCTCTGTAGCACGTACTTTAATCTTTTCGTTAATCATGGTTTATGCTGTCCAGTTTAAAGTAAAAGGGCGTAAACGCCTGGCTCCAATATTCCAGGTTTATTTGTTCTCGGCTTTTTTTACGCGGATCCTGTTGCCATCGACTTCTCTATAGTTGAGGTTTTTCATGGCGGCCTTGGCGTCACCCTGATTGGGCATTTCGACAAAACCAAAGCCCTTTGATTTGCCGTCTGCCTTGTCTAATACCAGGTTACATGATTGTACTGAGCCATAGGCTTTAAACAGGGTCAGTAGTTCTGCTTCTGTGGTGCTGCGGGCAAGGTTACGTATCAGTAATTTCATGGGTGCACCGTATTATCTTCAAATGGTGTCATTATACGCCTTGCAGGACAAAAGGTTGTGGTTTTATTGCGCATGAAGATATGAGTAATGATGTATTTTGCATCATTCATTAATTAAGACTAACGGGGGTTACACGAGTCTGGTTGACGATTATTCTGTTTGTTTTTTTGGCACAGTAAAATTAATGTAATGACTTTTGCCAATATTAATTTTTAAAGTTTTCGGATTCGAAATTTACGGCCTTTAATTTTTCCTTCAGTGAGAATCTTTAATGCCTGTTTGGCAATGGGATACTCAACGGCAACATAGGCTTGCGTATTAAATAGATCAATTTTTCCAATTCGGTTGCCAGGAAGACCGGTATTGGATGTTAAAGCACCCAGGATATCACCGGGACGAATTTTGTCTTTGCGTCCGCCATTAATACACAGCGTTACCATTGGGGGAATAAGTTTGAAATTTTCATGAGATTTAAGTGATGATGCGGATTCAATGTTAACAGGGATGCCTTGATATTCTGCAATTGCATTTACCTTCGCAGCTTCTGATGCCATGAATAAACTCAGTGCCATACCTGCATTACCGGCCCGACCTGTGCGACCGATACGATGTATATGAATTTCCGGGTCAGGTGATAGTTCAAAATTGATCACGGCGTTTAAATCTTTTATATCCAGTCCACGGGCGGCAACATCGGTGGCTATTAATATGGAACTGCTTTTATTAGAGAACTGTGTCAACACCTGATCACGTTCTCTCTGTTCAAGATCACCGTGCAGGGCAAGAGCATGAAAACCTCTTTGCCATAAATCGTCTGCCAGTTCCTGGCATTGTTGTTTTCGATTGCAAAATACGACACTGGATTCAGGCTGATATTTTTCCAGTAGTGAAATTAGTGTTTTCGTTCTGTCATTTTTTTGTATTTCATAAAAAACCTGTTTTATTTTTGTGTCGTCATGCAGGCTTTCGACCTGTATATCTACCGGGTCTTTAAGAAAGGCATTACTGATATTTTTTATCTGTTCAGAATAGGTTGCTGAAAATAATAGTGTCTGTTTTTTTATCGGCAGCATTTCAGAAATTAACATGATGTCATCATAAAAACCCATATCTAACATGCGGTCAGCTTCATCCAGTACCAGCATTTTCAGATGATCGAGTTTTAATGAGCCTTTTTGTAAATGTTTTAGAATTCGGCCTGGTGTGCCGACAACGATATGGGGTTGATGCTCTAACGACGCCAGTTGTGGTCCGATGGGTGTGCCTCCGCAGAGAGTAAGAATTTTTGTATTGGCAATAGGGCGAGCCAGACGACGGATTTCCTTGCTAACCTGATCTGCCAGTTCACGGGTTGGACATAGGACCAGTGCCTGGGTTAAATAAGTCTGTGCATCCAGCATGTGTAACAGGCCAATACCAAAGGCTGCTGTTTTGCCACTGCCGGTCTTCGCCTGTGCCTGTATGTCTATACCTTTTAATATGACCGGCAGACTTTGCGCCTGAATCGGGGTCATGCTGGTGTATTCCAGTGATTCAAGATTGGCTAAAAATTCTAAAGACAAGGGAAGTGATGAAAATGTTGTTGAAGTCATGGTCTTATCAATAATGAATAGTATGGGTGTGATTTTGTATGAATATTATTGCAGTGTGCTAATTCATTTTCGCTACAAACTGATTTTTGCTTTATATCTCTTGTGCAGCATAATGTACACAATTTGAGTTTTTATTATTCATCGGAAAAACATGCTGATCATATTACATGATAAGAAGTAATGTAGTTATGTTTGTTTTTACGATGATTGAGATAATCTTTCTTTTTATATGCTAATTGATGGGTAATTATTTAGCCAGTATATGGCGATAAACTTATATTGCTTCAATAAGGAATAAAAACTGTAAAGTTTTAAATAAAGACGTGACTTATATCAAATAAATAGTGATTTCCTTGCAGGGCTGTAGTAAGTTGTTTTTTTGGACATGAAGTAAAGGATTTTCAAAATGACAACACATTATCATTTCGTTCAACTTACTGTTGGATGTGTATTTCTCCTCTCCGGTTCTAATATCGCCTATTCACAACCTGTTTCACTTGATGATATGACACTGCATCAGGTTACCGCAGGTGCTGAAAATAATGTTCTCGAAGGCAGTGGCGGTGCCGTTGTGGGTAACAGCTCAACGGCCAGTATTCACTCGGTCGGCTCGGTTACCATCGAAGGCGAGGCTCAGGCCAGTGCTCAGTCACTTAATCTTGTGAATTCCAGTGAAAGTACCGTTGCTAACGGTTTAAACATCTGGGATGGACAGATTGCCGGTGTTGCAGAGTTATCGTCTGCAAGTGATGCGGGTAATTTTGTCGTTAACCAGAGTAACGAGGTTAATCAGGAACAACGTCGATCAGCGGCTGTGCCTGAGTATTCACGTCCTGAAGCGAATACTTATGAGCAGATTGATAACACAGGTTCTGCATCAACACAGGTCACTATTGATCAAACTGATACAGTGACTGATTTAGTGACCAGTGATTACAATCAGACGACGACGAGTAGTGGTAGCGTTGATACGCTTATTGTTTTAAAGGCAGGTGCTGATACAGAAGCCGCAGTTCATGGTGGTAAGGGTGTTTCAGTTGCCGGTGATGTATTAGCTGATTTTGACGCAGGTGAGGTTGAGCTTGGCATGTCTATTGGTTCAGGTATTGCGGTCAGAGCAGACACAGGAGAAATAGATGTGGGTACCGCTGCTGCTGATGGTAGTGTTTCGACTGAAGTGGCGCTGTATGGCCGTATTGAATTACCCAGCTTTCATGTTGAGGTGACGGGGGCCGGTTGCGGTGTCATGCAGGGTTCATGTACTTCAAGTGGCAGCACAACTAAAAACACAGTTGATGTGACTGATAATTCGACTGATTCACAGCTGCTGTCGACTGAACAGGGTGAAAGTGAATACACAGAATCGAGTGTTACAGAATACCGTTCACCTTTCAGTCTGCATAATGCACAGGCTGAATACATTGTGGTTGATGACTCATCAATTGATGTTAGCAGTGAGTTTAGCCTGGTGTTATCAGGTAGTGCTCAGTCCAGTGCTCAGGCGATCAATGTTGTTAACTCGGCAGGCAGTGCAGTTGCTAATGGTGTGAATATTTCACGCACCAATGCAGGTGATCTGGCGGCTCAGGGTGGCAACATAATTACTCTGACTCAGAACAATGTAATTTCACATAGTCGTTAAGAATCCCGGTTAATCACCGTTTCAGAAATGAAACGGTGATTAATAGGGACTGTTTACTCATGTGTGAATACATTCGTAGTCTGCTGCGTATCAGATTCAGGTGTTTATTGCTTTGTGGTTTTTCTTTCGCAATTAGTTCGTATTCTTACGGGATATTTGCGGGAGCATTACTCACAGACAATGAGCTGGCTGACGTTAGTGCGGGTGCGCCTGGTCCGGTACCTGATCCGACAGGTGATCGCCCCGGTGTGACTGATGACTTAAGCATCGTTGGTGAACCTGCGTTGGGACTATCAGGTACGCTTCTATCTGTTGATGATGACGTTGGTGATAATATCACCGCGGCTATTCATGAAAATCTGATTGTTGAAGCAGGCAGTGATGCCATTATTGAGCGTACTATTCAGGTGCGTTTATCTCATTTCTCTCAGGCAGGCCTGGAAGTTATTAACCTCAGTAACACGAGTCTTAGTAATGTGGCTAATGGATTAAATATAAATACAGATTCTGCCAGTTTGCTGACGTATCAAAATAACCAGATTGTACAAAATGAATTTCAACAGGCGAGTTACGAAATAAACAGCGATTTAGTTCTGATTAATCATGAGTTTTTACGTAATGAAATAAATTTGAGTTTTATCACTCTGGAAACTGATGAAATACATAATGATCTTGCGAATCGGAATATTTCCAGATCTAGTGTTGTTGATGTTACGGTAGATAAATATTTACCAACATTAGAGTTTATTATTGGAGATATTGAAAAATCACAAGTAAATCAAATAAATATTATTCCTGAACGGGAACTTCGTTTTTTTTCTTTTGAGCCACTCGAATTACCAAGACTCTGGGATTTATCTGCTGAATATTCAGGATTAAATGTTAGGCCTAATTTTGAAGTTAATGGTCTGGAACAAAGAGGCAATGATTTATTTCTCGATGTTAAACTTGGTCTGCCTGAGATAGATATGGGTACTGTGTCAGCAAAGGGTTGCCTTATTATATGTACCGAGACTGATCCGGTTTATACCAGTTTTAGCGTTGATCTGGGTTCGATAGACAAGTTAAATATTATTGATGGGCTAACGCTCGAAGGGATGAATCCTTTAACAGATCTCGATATGAGCATTAATTATGGAATTGCTTATGCTGGTCAGGGTAGATTCTCGGCAAGTGATGCTGGTATTGGTATAAAGGGTGAATTGACGACTAACTTGAGTGGGAATTTAGATTTTAATATTAATCTTCCTGATAACTGGTGGATCGATGAGTTTTTTGGTGCGGATACTTTGAGTGTGCACAGGGAGTTTGATTATGATGTGGTCATTCCATTTACTGTTCTGGATTTTAAGGGTAGCGGGGTAAGTGATAATGATGATTTTAAGGTCGATGGATTCAGTGTGGAATTTAATGGATCAATATGTCTAAAGCTGTTTGGCGATGATAAAAGCTGCGGTTTTCTTGAGTCTGAATATGAAGAAACATTTTATACAGATAATAGTACTAGCATTGAACAAACTAAAGACTATTTTTCATCAACTAGCATAAGTGAATCTAATAATTATACAGAAGTTCATGGCGGTGTCTTAACCGGCGCAGAAGCCGAGTTAATTATTATGACAGATAGTGATCTACAGCTGGATTCAGATAGTGATGTCAATATTAAAGATGGTGCGCAACAGAAATTAAAGGCAGTCAATGTGGTTAACAGTGCTGCGGCCATTTCGGCTAATAGTTTGAATATGGATGTGGCCAGGCGTGTGCAGCTAAATCCGTCAGTGTCTTCAGGTGTTTTGTTGAATCAGAGAAACTATTTTAATCAGAGATTATAATCTCGCTAGGGAAAGGTGTAATAAAAATGAACAACATAAGCAGTTTAATATTTATTTTGTTCTGTATGTTCATGGTGCAGTCATCGGCTTATGCTTATGATCGGCTTGATGATGTGCAGCTGGATAATATAGTGGCGGGTGCACTGGTAGGCGATACGCCTGCTGATATTGCGCGTTTTCCTATTATGATGTCAAAAGCCAATGGGAATTCGATTGAGGGTGAGATTATTTTACAACGCCTATCCAGTCAGACCACCGGTTCTTTGATTATACAGGATGGCGCACAAAGCAATCTTCAGTCACTGATTAATATCAATGCGGTGAATTCGCCTGTGAATGTTCTTTTGAATTTAAATATTAATATCAATTCGCAAGTAGGCGTTTTAGAACAATTTAATTTGCAGGGCAGGCTGTAGACATAGCTGTTGTATAAGGTTTAACGGTTATGAATCGTCGGTTATTTTTACTGATCATTGGGTTTTCTCAGTTTGCCGTGTTTTTGTCTCAGGCTGATGCGCAGACGCTCGGCGTTAATACAGCGCAAACGCGGTTAACTGCCTCGGTTATACCCTGGTCGGAGATTCGTAAACATTCACTGGTACGTCAGGGCTGGGATATTAGTTGTGGCGCTGCTGCGCTTTCAACTTTGATGACCTATTTTCATAATCATCCTGTCACTGAAACTTCAATTACACTTACGCTATTAAAAAACACGGATTCTAAACTGGTACGCAAACGAGGCGGTTTCTCGCTGCTTGATCTTAAGCGTTATGTGAATGCTATCGGATATGAAGGCCGTGGTTATGGTGGTATGAGTCTGGATGATATTGAATCCTTTGCGGTGCCCGCAATTCTTCCTGTAAGAATAAGAGAGTTTGATCATTTTGTTGTTTATCGGTGGCGTCTGGGTAATCGAGTATTATTGGGTGATCCGGCATTCGGCAATATCACCCTGACTATTGATGAATTTAATGCCATGTGGCGCAGTAAAGTCGCCTTTTTTGTTGTTAAGCAGAATACGGCTAAACAGCTGGAAGCGGGTGAGTACAAAAATAACGTTAGTCAGTTAACACCCAAAATGATGGAGCTTGCTATTCCTGATTTATCTTATACGCAACGCATCATCAAAACTGTTCCTTTTAATCCTGTTCTACGCAAAACCATGAAAGCAATGCAATGAAAATAACCAGTCTAGTTGGCGTGCTGATATATGCAGTGTTAATGTTTGGTGTTGCGCCTGTCTGTTATGCAGAAGATGAAGTGAAAACAGACGAAGCGGTTAATCTGAGTGATGCTGCTGATATTGCTGTCAGTGACTCATTAGACATAAATGAGTTAGAGGATAAAAACAGACTGATTCTTGATTTGCTTAAACGTGTTGAACTGCTTGAATCCATGGTACAGAAAAATACGGAGACCACAACAGTCGTTGAACCTGATGTTCTGGATAACGAACAAAAGCAGGAAAGAATTGACGCGGCCAGAAAGATTGAACGCGAACGTGAAGAAAATGTCAGTCTTATAGAATCCGCTTTTAAACGTACTCTTGTTGATGAGGGCGGCCTGTTGCTAAAGCCCGGGCAATTTAATTATGTGCCGTCTATTTCCTATACCCATTCATCCAGCGATAGGATTGTGATCGATGGCTTTACTATCGAAGAAATACTGGTTGTCGGGGATATTGTCTCGCGTCAGGTGAAGCGAGATATTGAAGTACTTAGCAATACTTTTCGTCTGGGCCTGGAAAATGATTTGCAGATTGATTTACAAATACCCATCGGTGCTGAGCGACTCCAAACCTATAGTAGTAGTGGTGATCAAACAAAAGAACACACCAGTGGTCTGGGTGATATCTCGTTGTCATTAAGTTACCAGCTTATAAAATCCCATGTTAGCTGGCCTGATACCCTGATTAATATTAGCTGGAAAAGTACCACAGGTGAGGATCCTTACAGTCTTTCAGGTGACGAAGAGCTAGCGCTGGGTAGCGGTTTTCAATCCTGGGGTATTTCTTTTACGACAGTGAGTGTATCTGATCCGGTGGTGTTCTTTTCGGGATTGTCCTGGACAAAAAACATGAGTGAAAGAAAACAAATTGGTCATGTCGATATGGGTGATAATGCCGGACTGTCAATGGGTATGGTGTTTGCGCTTAATTTAAATACATCGCTCAGTTTTGGGTTTCAGCTAAGTGCGATTAATCAAACCCGGATTGATAATCATAAAATACCCGGTAGCAATTTAATCACATCGTTATTTACTGTGGGTGTTTCACGTATATTATCATCCAGTCTGTCGATGGATGTCCAGATAGGGATTGGATTGACAGAGGATTCACCCGATGTTCAGCTGTCTTTTTCCTTCCCTTACAGCTCTTTATAAATTAATGATTGTATTTTAAGGTAGATACAACCCGGGCATGAATCCGGGTTGTATCTATTCAGAAATAATTAATGTCTATGCCTGTTGCTCTTCAGTTTCCTGCTCAGATGCCTGATTTGTTTCCTGTTGATTGTCTTCAGTTTTGTCCTGATCACTGGTTTGATCAGTATTTTGTCCATTACAGCCGCCACAACAACCCATATTATTATCCTCATAGTTAGTTCAATTCGTAGAATACTAACCTGATTCGTTGCCTGTAAAATTGACCTGAGTTTAGTTTTTCTGTGATGATTGAGGTGATTGTTGCTATGTTATTGATAGTAAAGAATATTATAACTTATAACCAGTCGATGATAACCAGGCCAATGCTTAATCGCCCCATACGTGTGTCGTAGTCCATCAGGCTTTCGCCATAGCCATTGAAATATTGTACAACACCTTTCAAATTGCCTGACATAGGTACTACCCAGTTGAGTTCATAGCTGCCGCGGTTTTGGTCAATGTTGAAGTTGTTGCGAATAACGGCAGCCAGAATACGATCTTCATTTTTATAAATCATTCTGATTTCTGCCCGGCCAACATATTTTTCGATATCAGGATTGTTATCGATTTTATCAGTGTCGATACGACTCCATGGCATGATTGTGACAGACAGATCCTCATATTCCAGACCAAAGCGAACAAAGGCGCGGTTCCAGCTGCGTGACAGGGTTAGGCCGCGTCCATTGGATTCGTGGGTAATGCCAAGGTCCATGTAGCGATTGGTAAAGCCGAATATATTTTGACTGGTTTTTAATGAGAACCATAATTCCGGTTTGTAATTGGTTTCGCGAAAGGGTGACGATGCATTGTTATACAATTGCCAGAATGATTTCTGTGTGTAGCCAAACCAGAGATCGATATTTTTGTTTAAAATATCATCCGTAATTTTGGCCCGAGTGCTAATCTGGAATTTAACTTCAAATTTTTCATTACCCACTTCACCAATGGTTGTGAATGGTTCGCTATTCGGATGATTGGTAAATGCGACTGGCATAAAATAAACCGGTTCGTAGGGTATAAATTTAAATGGCTTAACCCTGGTCAGGTATGTAAGACGATCTTCCGGTGCTTCAATTTTAGTAATGGATCTGAATTTTGTATTCAGTTGTTTATTTGACTGACCTGTCTGGTTATCAAAGCAGTTTGAACGGGCCATTTCATCATCGATGGCTGTACAGTCGGTTGCTGCATGGCTATTAAACGAAAATATTATTAACAATAAAATGATGGCGCTTTGTAACATGATTATTTGCTTTTGTTTAGTCGGCATCTGCTGTTAGAGCTGCATATTGCCACGCAGATATATAATGATTGATAGAATGACAAGCACGGTAAGCCATACCAGTATGTAAATTTTCATGGCACGCCTGGCTTTTTCTTTTTGCCACCAGGTTCTCGGGCTAATGCCTTTTACCATAAACACAATTTTTGTGGCCAGATTAACACAGACGACATTGGCAGCAGTAACAG